>CAZLKI010000294.1:0-3832 GCA_964560035.1 uncultured Synechococcus sp. | reverse complement strand
GAAATGAAACTATTAAATCTCAGAGTTACATCGCTACTGTCATTGGTACTTATAGCTACTCAGATTACCTTTACTTCCAAAGTCTTAGCGCAATCTAGCCGATATCCCACCGAAGAAGAGTTACAAAGATTATCACAAGAGTTTGAGGAAGATATCATCCCCAAAATGCGGCGGACTAGACAGTATGGCAATGGTCAGCGCAGTCCGTTATTAAATTCTTTTGTTATAGAATGGTCTAAAGTCGATCCTGAAGCCTCATTTTTTCTTGGACTTTGGAATAAGACGGTGACAAATATCATGATTTATCCTTCTTCTCTAAAGGGACGTGTTTGTGTAATAAGAACTCTTCCAAGTAGATCTTCCAGAAGCACTCCACAGGTTGATATATCCTTTGGGCAAGGTAATGTTGTTAACGGCATGCTCAGAGTAAAAACACTTGGATGGTACGGTAAAAATGATATAACAGAAACGGTATTTATTAGAAATGGTAATTACATGGGAACAGTTTCAGTGGATGAAGGTAAAACATTCCTTATGCCTTTTAGCTCCTTTTCTGATCCCCTACGTCCGATTGAATCATTGCAATTAAGCAACTCATCCGAAGCTAGAAAAGTCATTAAGCAATTTTACGCTTTAGGCTGCACCTCATCACTACCAAAAAAACCAAGAATATAGATAATCAAACTAAATGAAATCATTAACTCTCGTTGCTTTATTAGGTATTTTCAGTTTGAGCATACCTCAAGAATCTATCGCTGGAGCTTATGGACTTGTTAGAGCTATTCAATCTAATAACATTTTTGAGTGTCCTAACGGAACATCTTGGGAAATGACCCAAGGGTATTCAAATATAAACTATAGCAGTGGAGGTTTTAGGATGGGATGCTTTACGGCAATAAATAAAGCTCAATGGATACTTGAATCTAGTTTTTCTTGCGAAAAAAATTTCTGTCGAGTCGCAGAACGTATTCCTTTTATGGAAGCTCCCTATGACTCAAACTCTGGTATGTACACCCGTGAGTTTTTAACGACAGTAGTGGGAACTGAATGCACTCTGAATATTACTGATTCCAGAGGAATTGGAGGAGGTCAATGGTCATGCCAGAAGTTAACTTCCTATAAAAATTTGGTGGTTAAAACTATTGGAAAAACACAAGGGGTTTATTATGGGATGTATTTTAATGACAATGGTAGCCTCCCGCTAGTTCAGTATCGCATTGTCCCTAGTAATAGAGAGCAAACGAGAATCTTCAAAAATAGTCTTTCCTGCTCTGGTTCTAAAAGATTTTGCACGAGGAATAACTAGAAATATAAATTAAATACATTGCTGTTATGAAACCGTTAAATTTTGTTGCGATCGCACTCTCATTACAAATACTATTACCAAACAGTCCTGCTCTATCCACTTCAAAATTAAGTTTTTCTAGTAAGGACAAATTATCTTTAAACTTTAATCCTTCCCTCAGTGGATAAGTTAGTACCTACAGAAGTGTTGGCAATCTGGTTGCAACCCGTCCAGTAGATAATCCAAATGTTCCAAGCAGACAAGGTTGTGGTACAGGTTGTGCAATCTTTAACAAGCAGGTTTCCGAGTTAATCCGAATGGATAATGGGTATCGCAGGGTACTTGTTGAGACAATTACCATGGTTTATAATTCCACTTCTGGAAGATACAGACCATGTTCTCCCAATGACAGATGTGGTCCCGGTAAATTGACAAAAGTATGGGTTGTTGCCGACTGCAATAATAAGGCTATAAATTCAACTGCTTCCAAACCTGATGGCAGTGGTGGTAGGTGGCAGAATGCTTACCGTAGTGATGATACACCTGCAAGTTCAGGCGCAGAAGGAAATCCTTATTTGAGGTGGCAATTAATGTGTTCTGTCCCTTAAAGAAGCAATTATGATGTCGTTGGCAGATATATTGGTATTGATTATGGGCATAATAACGATCCAAATATTGGGCGAGAAGGCGATCAATGTTGTTTATAAACCACTGGCCTGACAGCAAACTCTTTAATTCAAAACCAAATTATAAAAATACTACGCTCTGAGAGAAAAGCTAACCAAAAATGAAATCATTAAACCTCACCTTGTCCACACTATTCTCAGGCATTTTAGCCATTTCCCAGATTACATTCGATTCCAAGGTTTTTGCAAGCGAGCTAAATTCAACGAACGTAGTTTGTTCGGGTGATGCTAAAGATATTCTGGGGCAAATACCTTACAAGTACTGCACAAGCTCAGAGGCTCAGTCTGGGGTCACATTTGAAGATGAAAAACAAACAAGAAACTCAGATCGCTCCATAAAATATGAGTTCAAGGCTTTCAATAGATTATCTGCTGCTGCTACAGTCGAGGTCTATGATTCTAATAAAAACTTGGTAGATGTTCAAATAATCGATGGTTATAGACCACCTATAGGATTGTCTCAGTCTTTTGGTGGTCTATTATTTACCATTCCACAATTACAGAGTAAATATCCACCCTCAGATTTTAGACGTATCCTTAAAGAGCAAAATATTTCTGTAACTATTCCTGCTGGTGGCTATGTAACTATTACGAAATCTAGCAATATTGCAATTTGGTATAACAGTATAAAGATAGCATTTGATACTGCTTTATTTTCTCAAGATGTAGCTCAGCTTGGCAAAGAATTTAGAAGCGATTTTACTGAGGCTAGTACTGCTAAGAAATTTATATTAGGTTTTGCAAAAGAAGTAGGAAACCAATCAATAGCAAATATCTTTACAGGATCGCCAACTATACAATCAGCCTATAGTCAAGATTTCCTCAATAAAAATGTACTAGCTGAAGTTCTAGTAAAGTTTCTAAAATATAGTACGGCTATAGAGCCTGACTTATCTAAAAATCCAATATCAGCTGCATTTATTGACATTGCTAATGAAACCGTCGATATTGGATTGACGAAAGCCTTAGCTACCATTAGTACAGGTTTAGCATTAATTGTTAAGGTTACGACTGCTGCAGAAGGTGCTTTGTATATACAAGCTCAGGCTATTAATTTAGCCAATGCGATCGCAAATGGTCAAAAAGTTACTGTTACCCTTACCGATTCGGTTAAAGTCGCTCAACCAGAGCCACCTTTTCCTTTAATTGGGGGAGTAACTACATATGTGGGAATATGGAAAGGTGAAGGCTTACAGGATAACGGTAGTAGATGGTCTATTTTAATCACATTAATACGTGGGAAAGGAGATTCTGTTATTGGTACGATGGAGTATCCTTCACTTACCTGCGGTGGTCAACTGACTTTGCGTCGTGTTAACACTCAATCTATAGAATTAGCTGAGAACTTGACCTACGGGAAGGGAAGATGCGTTAATCGGGGAACAGTGACTCTACAACCAATTTCAAGTAATCGATTGCAATACAAATGGTACTATTCTGATGGGAAACTAGGAGCTACTGGTACCGTTCAAAAAGTCGCTCAATCAGAGCCACCAAAATCTACTAATATATCTAGACGAAGTAATGATTCTCGGGTAGCAATACAAAGCGGTGCTAAATCCGTTAATTGGATGGATGCAAATGCAATCTCAAGCAATACTGTAACTCGATTTGTAGGACGTGCTGAAGTTGTCTTTTCTGATGGAAATAAACGAACTTTTTACAATAATGCTTTTGCTGTTTGGGGTCTTGGTGGAATAGTAATTGATGATGAACGATTAGTTATAATTCCCGATAATTCCAATATTTGTGTTTTACAAAATCCCGAAGCTCTCCGATACCTCAGCTCCTATAGAGCGTATACAAATATAGAGCTCATTTGATATCTATTCATTTTCAGCAAGTCTAATAAGCATAAGCC
>CAZLKI010000293.1:0-3835 GCA_964560035.1 uncultured Synechococcus sp. | reverse complement strand
GTTATGACTGGGTTACCGCCGAAATAATCACTGAGAAAATTACTGACAAAATCACGGAGGTGAAGGCATGATCGATCGCCCTCAAATCTTAGTCCAAATCTTATCTCAACAACCAAAACTAGATAACTCCCAACAATGGCTTAAAGACCTACGTTCCGAAGCAAGCGATCGCCTGAATTATCTGCAATTCCCGACCACTAAAGATGAAGAATGGCGAAATAATGACTTTTCAGACTTAAATAAGCTCTCATTTGGATCGGAAAGTGGATCGGCAGCAAAATCAGATCGGCAAATTAGTGAAGCTCTTAATCCCATTGACTTTTTAGATGCCCACATTCTGCCTGAATCTGCCGAAAGCTTAATCACATTTATTGATGGTCATTATTCACCCCAGTTTTCCGCCCTTGAAGGATTACCGACAGGTGTATTTATCGGCAGCTTAAAGAATTTTACTAAGCTTGGCATAGATTTAAGCGATAGTTTGTCCCCGCATTTGGGCAAGTATGCTGATGCTAAGGATTATTTTGTGGCTTTGAATACGGCTTGCTTAGATGATGTGGCTGTGGTTTATATTCCTAAGAATCTCTTTGAGCCTTCCGATCAGTTTTCGGATCGCTTACCCAATCAACTAACAGTGCAGTTGCTATTTGCCTCCCACATTGCCGAAATCTCTCAACCTCGATGTTTAATTATTGTGGAAGATGGTGGCAGCTTAAATCTGGTAGAAACTTATATTGGACGAGAAACTGAAGGACGAGAAACTTCTTACTTCTGTAATGTCGTAACTGAAGTTTACTTAGGCGAAAACGCGCGGATCGATCATACAAGGGTACAGAGAGAAAATAGTTCGGCTTTTTGGATTTCTAATTGCGCGATCGCCCAGCACAAATCAAGTTCCTATACAAATAATTCCATAGTTCTAGGTGCCAAAAAGTCTCGCTCTAATCTTTATATCCATCAATTAGGTGAATTTACCGAAACCAATCTAAACGGATTAACTTTGATTGACGGGGATCGATTTGCAGATACGCACTCGGCGATCGCCCATAATTTCCCGCATGGTTCTAGCCAACAATTACACAAATGTATTGCAGACGCGCGATCGCACTGTATTTTTAACGGTAAAATTCTCGTGGCACGGGGGGCGCAACTGACAAATTCCAAACAACTGAGTCGAAATCTCCTACTTTCACCCAAAGCGCGTATAGACACAAAGCCCCAACTGGAAATTTTTGCGGATAATGTTAAATGCGCCCACGGAGCTACGATCAGCCAAATTGATGCCGATGAACTTTTTTATCTCCAAAGTCGCTGTATCGATCTAGAAAGTGCCAAAAAACTTCTAACCTATGCCTTTGCCGCCGAAGTAATTACGCAAATTCCGATAAACTCTCTACGAGAAAGCCTTAACCAGTTTGTTATTGCTAAAACAAATGATTAGCTGCAAATTATTTTTAAGGCAGAAATTCTCATAAGTCTTAGTATTTTCAAAGTTGACTTTGCTGAGTTTAATTTTTGGAGTATCTGCCCCATTGAGAGTAATTACCGAGTCTTGAAAATTTTCAGATGTGAACTCTATCCCGTAATGCAAATTCTAAAATTTTTCGGAATCTGAGAATTTAGCAATAGGGAACTGTTTGGCGATCGCTTTACTCAGGGCATCTTTAGTTACAGGCTTACCAATAAACTCATCCATACCTGCCGCAAAACATTCTTGAACCGAATCTGACATTACATTAGCAGTCATTGCAATAATTTGGGGCTGATATTCGGGTGGAAAATGTTCGCGAATATAACGAGTAGTTGTCACTCCATCCATCTCTGGCATTTGCATATCCATAAATATGAGATCGAAGATTTGATTCCGCAGTAGTTCTAATGCCTCTAATCCATTATTGGCAATTTGCACTTTATAACCTAATTTTTTGAGCATAGTTACCGCAACTTTTTGATTGACTAAATTATCTTCGGCTAAAAGAATTCGTAAATCTGGATTTAATTGGGTTTCATCTACCTGAGCAGAGTTTTCTACAATCAACATCGTCATCCGAAAATCAAGAATAAATGAGAAGTCAGACCCTTTACCTAAGGTAGATTTAACCCACATGGTGCCGCCCATAATTTCACACAGACGCTTGCTAATCACCAAACCCAGACCTGTGCCACCATACCGCCGCGTAATCGAACTATCCCCTTGTTGAAATGGCTTAAACAGACGTTCGAGGCGATCGCCATCAATGCCAATGCCCGTATCGATTATATTAAATTGAACTTTACAATCAATTCCTTCTCTACTCAGTAGTTTGACCTCCAGCCGAACTTTACCTTGTTCTGTAAATTTCAGAGAATTACCCAGTAAATTGATGACAATTTGGCGCAATCGATTCACATCTCCAATTAATGTATCGGGAAGTCGGCGATCGATACTCAGAATAAGACTTAAGTTTTTCTTTAAAACGCGCGGCGAGAGCAAGTTAACTATATTTTCCAGACAAGAGCGTAAAGAAAAAGGCTCAAATGCAAGTTCTAAGCCATTTGCTTCAATTTTAGAAAAATCCAAAATGTCATTAATAACCGCGAGTAGGGCATCGCCTCCCGTACGAATTGTCTCCACAAAATCCTGCTGTTCTTCGTCTAATTCGGTTGTAGCTAATAGATCGGTCATGCCAATTACGGCATTCATCGGCGTGCGAATTTCGTGGCTCATCATTGCGAGGAATTCACTTTTGGCGCGGGTAGATGCTTCGGCAGCTTGGATTGCTAGTTTTAGTTCCGCCGCTTGGTGATTAATTTGGGCAAATAGTTCGGCTTGCTTGACTGAGATTCCCAATTGATTGGATATTTGGACGGCGATCGCCGCTTCATAGTCTTGCCAAATACGGGGCTCAGAGTTTTGATAAGATGCCAACAATCCCCATAGTCTCTCACCATCATAAATTGGACTTGTAATGTAGGCTTTTACTTCAAGCTTTTCTAGAAGATTAATATAGCATTCGGCAAATCCCATATTATAGATATCATCGACACAAAGACAGTCAGTCCCAGTGCGATATTTGCCACCTTGGTTATCTTGTAAGTAGGTATCAACTAATATTGAATTACTAGGATTTGCCAATTCGTTTACATAACATCGATCGTCTTTAACTGCCTCTGCAAAGCCCGACATTTCGTTATTAATTAGAGAAGACCATCCTTCCCCAACCGATTCTGCCACAAAATTACCGCTCCAATCAGAATTGAATTGATAGATCACAACGCGATCGCAATGCAAAGCCTCTCTCATTTCGGTAACGGTCGTCGATAAAATTGTGGACAGATCGAGATCCTGACGAATTCGCGTGGCAATCTCAAAGGTCATTTGTTCCTGCTTCAGTTTTTGTTGCAAGGATAATTCCATTAGCTTTAAATCGCTTACATCATCGCAAACATTTAGCACATACTCTGGCTCAGAATTTTCATCTAAAATTGGCACTATTTTGGT
The DNA here is from genome assembly GCA_964560035.1 of uncultured Synechococcus sp. GTDB lineage: Bacteria > Cyanobacteriota > Cyanobacteriia > Pseudanabaenales > Pseudanabaenaceae > PCC-7502. Next base: position 354 of record CAZLKI010000293.1, on the reverse strand, counting down.
CTGAATCTTTCGTATGCCTTTATTTTTAGTATTTATAATTTCTTCGGGAATATCGATAATTTTATTAGTACCGATCGCTTGCCGATCCAAACTGGCACAAAAGTCGGCATCACTTTGGATAAATAAATCGTAGTCGGTCTTTCCTAAAATTTCCTGTCGGGTTTGACCGATTAACTCCTCGGCAGCCTGATTAATTAGGGTATAGCGTAAATCTTTAGCATCTTTTACAAAGATCATGCTCGGAATATTTTCAATAATTGAATTTAAGAATGCTTGAGTCTCGCGAATTTGATTTTCTTTAAGCTTGCGATCGCTGATATCTTGGGCAAAAGATAAGATTGAAATAATATTCCC
>CAZLKI010000292.1:0-3857 GCA_964560035.1 uncultured Synechococcus sp. | reverse complement strand
AGTATGCCATTGGCAAAACCCGCATATAAATTCTTAATATCTAAATTGAGTCTCTCGGCAACTATAGTGAGCGGTGTTTCATAGTCAGGATCTGTAGTGTTAATTAAATTAGGATTTGAGATTGCCAAAACGCCGTTAGCATTGAAGTTACCTTGACTAAACTCACCTAATAAATCAGCTTTGAAGCGATCGAAATTAAAATCAATTTTGCCTAACACATCAGTCACATCACTGGGTAGTCCTGCTACTTGAAATGCTGCTCGATCGAGAGTTAGACTACCTTGAGCTTTAGGTGCATCTAGAGTTCCACTTACTGATACTACGCCTGTCCCCTTACCTGCTAACCACCGCACGGGAGTATTAAGAATATTAATAAATGCCAATCCTTCATTTTTGACGCTTATATCTACTTTTAAAGCTTTGCTTACAGTTCCCGCTAAATTACCCGCTAAATTACCTGTTAAATTACAGAGAGTTTTGAGTGAATTACCATCGGGAATTGGACAAAATTGATAGGGAATATCGCCTGAGATCGCGATCGGTTCGGTTTTTGCTTCTTCAGTCACGATCTTGCCATTAAACTTAAATCTACCGTTAGCATAATCAAAATCCCCACCTACCGAATCTAGGGGTTGGCGGTTAATAGTCGCATCAGCCAGAGTTATTTTACCTACGGCTTTGGGATTAAATAATCCTCCACTTAAATTGGCAACTCCATTGGCAAAACCCGTAATATCAACAGGTAAATTATTAAAGAAAGGTATAGGGCGCAGGGATTCTACAGGAAAGTTTGCCAGTTCGACTTTGCCATTTAACTCGCGTAAAGTAATTTTGGTATTAGTTATTTGTCCGAGGCGATCGCCCGATTGCAGTTTCACCGTATCTAAAATCAATACACCGCGATCGAAACTACCTTTGACCTTGACATCATCCACGGCAAATTTACCGTAGTCCCAGCTTTTACCTTCGAGATTGAAGGCTAACTTTACCCCATTTTGTTTAGTAGGTTGATTAAATATGGCAAAGTCAATATCTCCATCTAGTCCTCCCTTGAATTCTGATAGCGGCGGTAAGTTACTACTAGCTTCGGCTGTGATGATTTCTTGCTGCTCTTTCCGTGCCTTAATTTGCGAAAAATATTGAAGTTGCTCGTAGAGTGATCGATCGCTTCTAATTTTAGGTAAAGAACTCAGGACTACAGCTTTGCCATAATCAGGTGGATTAAATGCATTAGTAATATCAGTTACTTCTTGCAATCTCAAAAAGCTTAAAAGTTCGGATACAGTTCCCGACTCAATGTTAGCTCTGCCCTGTAAAGTAGTTGCAGCATTGGGTGTATATGCCAGATTGAACCTATACTTAGATTCTTGTAAGGTAGAAATATTTAGTAGTCCGTCACTTAAAGTTATATTGCCATTATTGAAGTTAACTTTGGCTGTAAGTTTTTCGCCTTGGGTGCGTCCAAATCTCGGCTTGTCGATCGCTACGTTTCCGATCGCCTGAATCCGATTTAAGTTAACAACTAGGTCGCTGGATAAACTGCCATCAATTAATTCTCCCTGTCCAGCGATCGCGGCAACAAGATCTAAGGGCACATCTTTTACTTTTACCGCTAGGCTGGAATTATTATTGGGATTATCTGGATTTTTAAGAGTATTTCCGATGACAGATGTTGATGCCAATTGCACGTTAAAATCTATGGGCTGAAATTTAGAGTCTAGACGTAAGGCTATGCGATCGTTTTTATTTCGATCTACTCCTCGTAAATCTACTCTTAAGCCCGTTCTATAATTAAAATTTAATCCGCCAGCAATTAAAGAATCAAATCTAGTGCGATCGAGCTTTAGATTTACCAACCTGACTACGCCTTTAACTTCAGGTCGAAATTGGGCAAAGGTAGATTGATTGGAGGATTTATTAGACGGCTGGTTAAATTTAAGTACAGAATTAGAGTTAAACTCTCCACTAACTTCGCCTACAAATGATAATTTTCCTTGGGGAATTGCCTTAGATTGCGGACTAATATCAACGCCTAAAGCAATTAGTTCGGGAATATCGAGATCATCTAAGCGAATCTTGGCAAGTAGTTTTAGATTATCCAATGCTCCTGTAATCTTGGCATTAAAATCTACCGTGCCGTTATCAATCCCAGATATTTGATTAGATATTTGACTGGAAGTTTGCGAAGTCGGTAATAAAGTTTGAAATCTGCTAATACGTTGACTAGAGAGCGATCGCAGATTAAAATCAACTTTCTCGATCGTTAACTTTGGATTCAAAGCGATAATCCCGTTACCACCTAAATAATCACCCAGTTGTAGCCGAGGAATTATTAAGTCCTTACCATTCCAATTAACAGTGGCAGCGATCGCTTCTTTAATTACCTGCAATCTTAAGTCTATATTTCCACTAGCTCGGATTTCTTTAGGTTCAAAACTTCCTTCAGGACTATTTAGCTTAATCAGCCCGAATAAATTTCCCGATTTCAAAGCATCAGGTAAGGTCGGAAAGATCGATAAAGGTATACCGTTGCTGGTTAGCTGTAACTGCCACGGACGTTTACCATCTAGGGAGATCGCTCCAACTAATCCTAGATTACCTGTCGGAAACTGGACGCTCGTGTTGCGAAGGGTTGCCGTAGTTCCAATAATTTCTACTTCACCATTAGTAGGATAAAGCGCCTGCGGAGCTTGAAATGTTGCCAAAATTTGCGGGCGATCGAGTTCGCCATTTACTTGCACCTGTGCTGCTATTGTCCCAATTGGGATGGGTAAATTAGTATCGTAAAGAGCCGCGATCGCCTCACTGTTAATATTCTCTAGATTAAAGTTAAATTTAAGGCTTGCATTAAGATTGGGATTAAGATCGGGATTTAGAGGTGATGCTACTCGATCTGGCTTTCGACCTAATTCCTGTCCCAACTTTCGATCGAGACCGATCACCCCTGCTCCAGTTAGATTTCCTGTTTCAGATTTAGCGCGGATTTGTTTGAAATTAAGCGACTTAGCATCTTTGCTTTCAATCTGTCCCTGAATTTGAGTAACGATCAAACGGTCAATGGTTATCGGCTTGGTCGAACTAAAGTTGGCAATAACTTGAGGCTGCTTTCCTGTTATTTTGGCATTTAATTTAACTTCCCCTGCGATCGCTAAAGGAGTTTTGATATTAAGGCTTTTTAGAGCTTTAGCAATATCTGTAGGCTGCAATGCCACATCCAAATTTAGCCCCGATTGGAGATTCATGGTGCCTTCAACATTGGCTAGTAAGGTACCATAGCTCCCTGAAATTCCCTGTAAAGTGGCGGTCATTCCGTCAAATTGAATATCACCAGAGATATTTTTAAGCGGTTGCGGCACTTCTCGCACTTTTAGCCCCACATCTCGCACTCTTAAATTACCTTGAATATCTGCTTGATTGCTGTTTGGTTTTAGGCTAATTACAACCGTACCATCGGTTTTACCTTGCAATGGCGTAACTGGAAACTCTGGAAAAAAGCCATCAACTACCGCAACTCCAATATCTTGCGATCGCAAATATAAATTTCCCGATCCAGTAATAAAATTAAATTCGGCATTGGTAATATTGAGCGTGCCATTACTTGCTTGAGAGGAGATTGCCCGTTTTAGATCTTCAGGATTAGGTATATCTAAGTTTAAAAGTTTGGGATTAACAACCTTACCTGCGCCTGTAAATTTTACGCCTTGCCAATTTGGATTATTTAGCTGCCACTCACTTTGCAAATTAAGCTTAGTCAGGGCGATCGCTTTTTTAGAATTAAGGGGTTGAAGTGTCAGGTCAGCATCCTCAATTTTGACCGCCCGTAAATCGATATTTCCAGTTCCAGTAGTCGTTATAGG
>CAZLKI010000291.1:0-3899 GCA_964560035.1 uncultured Synechococcus sp. | reverse complement strand
ATCTGGCTTAAATATCTAGAAATGTTGGCGATCGCCTAAGCAAGATTTAATTGAGATTTTATCATGAGTAAAAACCTAGATATGTTCGGCTATGCCTCACACGCATTCCTCCCGACCCCAAACGATGCAGTATGGTGTGGGAATCCTGCTGCTATAGTTGAATCTGGGTTTGCCAGACTTTCCACCATTGCTATCCCCAATAATGAAACGCTCAAACGATTCATCAACTCGCTTGGTAACGCCCTGAAAAACCGTTGCATCAACTCTTGAAAAGTTAAGCAACTCACCGCCATGGAATACCTTTACCAAGTCTTGCTTGATGACTGGTAGCTGTGCTTTTTGACTGTAGAAGTTAGGCTTATCCCGAACATCCGCAATGCTGCTAACTAAAGGGCAAGCGTTAACGTAGGTACGATTCATAGCTCACTAATCGAACCTATCTCCTAACTGGCGATTGTACCAATAGCGAGAAATTCTGAGCCATTCGTTTAGCTCTAGTTTCTGATTAGTGGTTGGATAGAATTTATACTGATGCGTTGCCTTCATTGCGTTTCGAGACTTTTACTTATCTTAGTGTTACTGTAATAGATAATAAGCAATTAGTGTTATCAATATGAGTAAAGATTTTATCCATAAGGCGAGAGGAATTTCGAGCCTCAAGTGTCATTTAGTGTTAACGACAAAGTATCGCCGTAAGGTATTAACTGATGCGATGTTAACCAGGCTTAGTGAGATATTTACAGCTTTAATGGAAAAATGGGAGGGTAAGTTAATTGAGTTCAATGGTGAGCGTGACCATGTTCATTTACTACTTCAGTACACACCACAAACCGAGCCTAGTAAGTTAATTAATAATCTTAAAACTGTCTCTAGCAGATATCTGAGAAAAGAGTTTGCCGAAGAAATAAACCGAGTTTATTGGAAAGATGTACTGTGGACAAATGGATACTTCATTGCTTCATTTGGTGGTGTTACTGTTGAAGAGTTAAAGAAATATATTGAGGATCAAGATCGCCCTGCTGAGTAGTTAGGAATAAAGATTTGTTCGCAAAGCTCACACGACTTTCATCCCACAGTAAGTGGAGTACTACTATACTGTGAGGATTCCCGTCTGTTTAGCTAAATATCCAAAGTTTAGGTTCTAAAGATTTGGGCTTTTATCGCGGCTTCGATCGAAGATATATCAGTTGCTAGTGTCACAAGATAAAACTAATGAGGACTTTTATGATTCCACCTAGAGATGTGCAAATATTAGCGATCGCCCCTGAAACTTTAGCTTTAAGATCCCGTAGTTGGAAGCGGTTGCGGTTTGAGGTGGAATATGCTCTAGAACGAGGTACCACTGCTAATTCATATTTAATTCAAGGTGATAAAACTGCCCTGATCGATCCACCGGGTGAAACATTTACCAAGATTTTTCTGGAAAATTTACAACACCGCATTCATATTAAGCAGATTGACTATGTAATTTTGGGGCATATCAATCCCAATCGCATGGAAACGGTCAAACAAATCGCCCTGTTAAATCCAAATGTTACTTTTGTCTGTACTAATCCAGGCGCGATCGCCATTAAAAATATTTTGGAAAAAACCACTGAAGTATTTCAAGATCTCGCCGCTATAAAGATCACAACTGTTCGGGGTGATGAGTTTTTAGAGTTGGGAAATGGTCATACCTTGCAATTTGCGATCGCTTCGACTCCACGTTATCCCGATGGACTTTGTACGTTCGATCGAAAAACCCAAGTTCTCTATACCGATAAATTATTTGGAGCGCACATTTGCGGGGATCAAGTCTTTGATGAGGGCTGGAACTCGCTTTTAGAAGATCGCCGTTATTATTTTGACTGTGTATTGGCAAATCAAACCCGCCAATTAGAGAGCATTATGGATAAGTTGGCAGAATTTACGGTCAGTTTTTATGCCCCCGCCCACGGCACTATGCTTAAATATGGGCTAAGTCAACTTTTAATTTCCTATCGCCAATGGTGTGAAACGCAAAAGCAGCAAAATATCTCAGTGGCTTTAATCTACGCTTCTGCCTATGGGAATACAACGATTTTGGGGCAGGCGATCGCCCGTGGGATCTCAAAAGCAAATGTGGCAGTCGAACTAATTAATTGCGAATCGGCGACTCCTGAAGAAATTAAAGCGGCGATCGAAAAGTCTTCAGGATTTATGATTGGTTCTCCAACTTTAGCGGCACATTTACCAACTCAAGTTCAAACTGCGCTGGGATTAGTTTTAGCAAATGCTCCCAAGGGTTCTTTGGCAGGCGTATTTGGTTCATTTGGCTGGAGCGGTGAGGCGGTGGATATAATTGCCGACAAGCTTAAAGATGCGGGATTTACTTTAGGATTTGAGCCAATTCGTGTAAAATTCACGCCGACCGAAACCACTTTACAAATGTGCGAAGAAACAGGTACTGATTTTGCCCAGGCTCTAAAATCTGCTAAAAAAATTAGAAATACTCTCAATCCAGGTAACGCGGTCGAGCAGGCAGTGGGTAGAGTTGTGGGTTCGCTATGTGTGGCAACCGTGCAAAAAGGGGATATACGAACGGCGATGCTGGCATCATGGGTAGCTCAAGCAACCTTTAATCCTTTGGGATTTACGATCGCAGTGGCAAAAGAGCGAGCTATAGAATCTTATCTACATCTAGGCGATCGCTTTGTGCTGAATATTTTGGAACAGGGTAAGCAATTACGTAAATACTTCTTGAAAAAATTTGCTCCCGGTGAAGATCGATTCATTGATGTGGCGACCGAAACCGCTGAAAACGGAGCCCCGATTTTAACTGAGGCATTGGCATATTTAGAATGCAAAGTCGAACAGCGCATGGAAGCTGGAGATCACTGGATTATTTATGCCGTAGTCGATAATGGCAAAGTCTTACAAAATAACGGTTTAACAGCAGTACATCATCGTAAATCTGGCGGACATTACTAATTAATATCACGCTCTAGATTTTTGCCAAAATGTTTTTAGAACACTGATCGCGATCGGGCTAAAATTAAATTTCATTTATTCTTGACTTTGATTCTTGACTTTAATTCTTGACTTTAAAACTTGGCTAAAACTATGACAGAACTTGACATTACTCTACCTAGTATTCGCCACATCCACCACCTCATTCGCGATCGCAAAAATTCTGATAATCCTCAAGTTAATCTTCAAAATGTCGAGGTAAAGCTTTTAACAGGGGATGTAATTGTGGGAAACGTGAAATGGATAGATGTTCACTGTATTTGTGTGGAAGGAAGGCAAACTCTAGGTGATAGTCCATCAGATAAAAATCAAGAGATGCTAATTTGGCACCATGCGATCGCTTTTATTAAGTCTTAAGATTGATACTCTAACCAATCAATTATTTCTGCTTCAGTCGCTGCGTGGCGAGTTTCACCTGTTGTGGGATTATAGCCTTCCCAGATCGTTCCACCTAAACTACTTGGTAATTGTTTGATAGATATCTGCATGGGCTGGGTTAACCAATTCCAGAAGTTTGTTTTGACTGGTTGAGTTTGAGAATGCTCTAATTGTTGACGTTCTTGTTCGAGCAAAGATACGAGTTGAGAGTTTTGATTGGCTCTCGCTATTTCTAAACGGTGTGTTAGCAATCCAGCGATCGTAGCTTTGTGTTTGATTGATAATTCGGGATATTTGGTTGCTACTTTGCTGCTTTGATTTAGCTGATTATTTGGCTGTCTGTTTTGGTGTGGATTCAGTGTTGTATTTATTATTTTGCTAGTTATTTTGCAAGTTATTTTGCTGGTCATAATATTCGATTTCGGAGCGTAAAAATATTTGCTTTTGTATTATGACAGATTTTACTGTAGCTTATGCTACAAAATGAGGCTTTACTGCATATTCTTGTTAAATATTTTTTAATGATTCTAAAT
>CAZLKI010000290.1:0-3937 GCA_964560035.1 uncultured Synechococcus sp. | reverse complement strand
GAGTTTTGGTGTATTACTGGAATTTTTACACCAAGTAAGCAATAGCAAACGCTACAGTTTAGGAGATGTAGTATTAGCTGCATTTTCGGTATTTTTCATGCAATGCGAGTCATTTCTAGAACATCACCGCCAAATGCAAAGTCGGCAAGGAGGGGATAACGCCCAAACCTTGTTTGAATTAGAGCAAATTCCCACGATGCTGCAAATGCGTAACGTCATAGACAAGATCGCGGCACAGGAACTATTCGGCATATTTAGTCGAGTCTACGAAGCATTACGACGAGAAGGATATCTAAAACCGTTTGAATATCTGGGAGGATTGCTGATTGCTTTAGACGGAACCCAGTACTTTATTTAGCTCTGAGAAGATCCACTGTTTGCAATGCTCTAGCCGTAAGCATAAGAATGGCAGGGTGACTTATTCGCACAGCGCAATCCTACCTGTAATCGTCTGTCCAGCGCAGATTCAGGTGATAAGTTTAGCCCCAGAATTTATCACGCCTCAAGATGGTCATAAAAAGCAAGATTGTGAAGTAGCGGCAGCTAAAAGGTGGATAAAAAATCATGGGCAGGAATTTACTGGACAACTAATCACACTTTTAGGTGATGACCTTTATAGCCATCAACCAATGTGCTAAGAGTGCTAAGAGTGCTTAGACCATGACATCAACTTCGTTTTTACTTGTTTACTAGAGTCTCACGCTGCTCTCTATGACTGGTTGGACTACCTCGAAAAAGCTGGGGATGTCAAAACCTTAGAAACTCGTCAATGGCATAAACGCTCTCAAGAAATTTACAGTTTTCGTTATGTCAATCAGATTCCGATTCGAGATGCCCAACCTGCCTTAAATGTGAACTGGGGTGAGCTTATTCTCACTCGTGAGGCTGACGGCAAATTGCTCTACCGAAATATTCATTACTAATCACGAACTATCTGACGATGCTGTCCCTCTTGTGGTTAAAGCTGGTAGATGTCATTGGAAGACTGAAAATGAAAATTACAATGTTTTAAAAACTAAGGGTTATCATTTAGAGCATAATTTTGGGCAGGTATTTGGCTTCGACTTTATGATCTCTGACTCTTCTCCTGCTATTAACTCTTCCTAATTTTTGAATTTGCAATTGCTGAAAAAGATCTCTACAGATCTACAGAACCGTGAGCGCACAAATCTTCTGATGTATTCTCACAATTCCAATGAAGATTAGAGACAGATAATCGCACTACTAAAGACATAAAACTTTTAAGGATAAAAAGTAAGTTGAGGTAGCCCAATAGATTCATCCCAACCCATCATAATATTCATGCATTGCACGGCTTGAGATGCTTGCCCTTTCATCAGATTATCGATCGCTGACACCACAATTATTCTGCCTGTACGCCGATCCACTTCTAGACCGATGTAGCAAAGATTAGTACCCAATGCCCACTTAGTCTGGGGATAGACACCACTTGGTAAAACCTTAACCCACTTAGAAGACCGATACACAGATTTATAGATAGTCAACATATCATCTTTCGTAAATCCCGGATCTCGCAAGCGCGCGTACACCGTAGATAAAATTCCCCGCACCATCGGAATTAAATGCGGCGTAAACTGCACTAAAACTTCATTTCCTAAGATATCACTGGCAATTTGTTCGATTTCTGGCGTGTGACGATGGGAAGCGATCGCATAAGCACCCATAGAATTACTCGCTTCGGCTAAAAGTAAATTAGTCTTAGCCTGTCTGCCGCCGCCCGATGTACCAGATTTGGCATCAATCACGATTGTCGTGTGATCGACTAAGCCCTGTTTTAATAATGGTAAAAGTGCCAACAAACTTGCTGTAGGATAGCAACCCGGACAGGCAACTAAATCGGCTTCGGCAATGCGATCGCTATATAATTCTGGCAATCCATACACTGCAGTTTTGGCTACATCCTGATCGACACGTTTATCGCCTTGATACCATGCTTCGTATGTATTTAAATCTTTGAATCGATAATCTGCGGATAGATCTAAAACCTTACAACCGTGCGCTAAAAGATCGGGAGCTAATTTTGCGGCTAAACCATTGGGTAAAGACAAAAATACAACTTTTGCCCTAGACGCAATTTCCGCAGGGGTACAATCCTCGATCGCCAAATTAAAACAATGTCCTAAATGGGGATATAGCTCTGCAAAAGTCTGACCCGCACTACCACTACCACCCAAATAAGTAATCTCGACTAGGGGATGCTCTAAAAGTAATCTGACTAATTGCACTCCGCCATAACCCGATGCGCCAATAATTCCTACAGGTAAGCGATCGCCCATGATTATTTCTCCACTATTATTTTTTAATTAATTTTTAATTAGATCTTTAATATTTGGGTTAGACAGAATTAACGTGCTATACAAAATCTAAACAATATAGAATCTACGCAATGTATCATCTTTAGAATATAGAAATTTACCAAACCCCTTAGTAGCTTGGACAACATCTTAGAACGGAATGGTAAAAATCAACAAGATCTCAAGATCTATCAAGATCTAGCTAGATCTGTAAATGGCATCAGTTACTAAGCAAACATCCTTAATTTCTTTGGCATCATGCACCCTTAAAATATCGGCACCATTAGCGATCGCCACACTACAAGCTGCTGCCGTCCCAAATAAGCGATCGCTGGCAATATCCTGATTGCATAACTTCCCAATAAAGCTTTTACGCGATACCCCAACTAAAATTGGCGAGTTTAATCCTTTAAGTTTTTGCAGTTGTCTTAGCAGTTGTAAATTATGTTCTAGGGTTTTACCAAAACCAATCCCTGGATCGATCGCAATTAAATCGGGGTTTAGTCCGCAAGCGATCGCCATTGAAACTCCATTTTGTAAAAACTGGGCTACATCTGTAATTAGATCTTGATAGTAAGGATGCTTTTGCATGGTTTTAGGCTTTCCTTGCATGTGCATTAGGACAATAGGAATCTGATTTTTACCCACAAAAGGTAACATTTCTAGGTCAAATCTACCTGCGGAAACATCATTCACAATATCTGCACCTGCGGCGATCGCTGCCTTTGCCACTGCCATCTTGGTCGTATCGATTGAGATTGCTAGATTATGGTATTTAGCTCGAACTTCAGTAATAACTGGGATAACTCGTCTGATTTCTTCAGCACAATCTACAGGTTCGGCATTAGGTCGAGTCGATTCTCCACCAATATCTAAAATATCAACGTAAGGTGCCAACCGCTCAGCCTGAGCTAAAGCTGATTCAACTGAAGAATATAAACCACCATCGCTAAAGCTATCAGGAGTAACATTAATTACCCCCATGAGATAGGTTCGCACTCCCCAAATAAAATTACGATCGCGGATTTTCCACATTTACTCTTTATAATTTCTTTTCGATATATTTAGGCTTCGATCTTTGCTTGTCAAATTAATAATATTCTTATTACCCAAATTTATTGCCCAAATTCAAGCCGCGCTTGTTCGACTATATCAACAGTTACTGTATTACTATTTTGAGCGTAAGTAATTTCTTCGATCCGTTGTCGGGCTTGCGATCGGACAAAGTAAGGAATATTTCTTAATTTTTCTTGAGCTTCAGGTGTCCAAGTAAGAGTTTCAGGCTCATCTGACATTCTTTCTGGCATTTTATCTGACATTTTCTTTAAAGCTTATTATTTTTGAATTTAAAAAAACTAAAACTTAAACCTAAAATTTTAACAGGCAGAATTATTACCCAGTCTGCTTGCACATACAAATTATTAGATAAAAATGCACAATTTGAAGCGAACTTAATTATGACAACTCTAATTTATTTGGGTAAGCTTTGAGTAAACTTTTTAATCACTTTCACGGAATTAAGCCATGAATTAGATCGTTAAAGTGTAAACTTTGAAATAATTAAAATTACGTCTTAAATTTAGTTTCAAAATTCCTATGAAAGTTGGTCAAAAAGTTCGTAT
>CAZLKI010000289.1:0-3948 GCA_964560035.1 uncultured Synechococcus sp. | reverse complement strand
AAGGCGAATTCTGATTAAGAAAATATCTGCTTTTGTAATAAAAAGGGTGTGGGGCTGCGCCCCACAAAGGGGTTTCACCCCTTCACTCCACAATAAGCTAGGTAAATTTATTTATAAAAATCCTAAAACCTAAAACTTAGAGCAAAAATATTAAAGTAAAAAAAATTATGACAACTAAAATTCATTTGCAAGGCGTGCGTGCATACGGATATATAGGCTTATTACCTGAAGAGAATGTGTTAGGGCAATGGTTTGAGGTCGATACTACTCTGTGGGTAGATTTTGAAGCTGCCACTAAAAACGATCGCATTGCCGATACCTACGACTACCGTACCGCGATCAACACCATCGAGACTCTAATTCAAACCGCCAAATTTGCCCTAATTGAGAGACTGGCAGGAGCGATCGCCGATGAATTACTCACTAATCCCAAAGTCCAAAAACTGCAATTAATAGTTCGCAAACATCCACCCATTCCCAATTTTCAAGGTAGCGTAGCTGTAGAAGTAGAGAGAGAGAAGAGATAGTTTATTTAATCAAGCCAATTTCTCGCAGTCTTTCCTGTAGATACTCCCTAGCGGTTATCTTCCCTGATAATGTCACCTCTGGGCGAGCGTGGAGAAACATAGGCATAGAATAGCGGGATGTATGAGCCGCTCCATTAATTACTCTATGAGTTGTCGAGCGATAATATCCTCCCGTTACCAGTTGGAGCATATCACCCACATTAATTACAATATCTCCAAGATTTGAAGGCACCTCATGCCAAGTTCCAAAATTATCTAAAACTTCTAACCCTGTAGTAGTTGCGGCTGGAAGTAAAGTTATTAAATTGATATCTTCGTGGGCGGCGGCTCGTATAGCTCCATCTGTATTTGCTAGATCGAGCGGAGGATAATGCAAAATTCGTAATAGGTTTTCGTTGCTGTCTCTAATCATTTCGGGTAAAGGCATAGTTAAATTAGCTTTAACCGATGCAGGAGAAGCAGTCTCAATCCAAGTTAGTAATTCTGCTGCTAAATCGATCAGGTTTTGAAATAGTTCCCAACTGCGATCGCTCATTCCTATGGGTAGATTATGCGATCGGTAGAGGTGATAAAACTCTTTTAAGTCTGGCTGAGAATATCCCTTAGCAGTCTCAGTTTGAAAGGGGAAATAACCTACTTGAATTTGCGGATCGAAGGTGTATAGCGTTTTAGTGGGAGAATTAAAAAACTCCGACCATTCGGCATAAACAGAACTGATTAATTGGGGATGAATTGGATGTCCAGACAGTACCACAAATCCAATCTCATGTAGAGCATCAGCTATGAACCGAGGAGCGTTGGTATCTTTGTAATTAACTTGAGGAAAATTCATATTACGATATCTTCTTTCTCTATCCAAAATTTGTTAAAAACAGGAATATCTTTGTATAGGATTTGAATGGGAAGGAATTAGAATTATTCTTCACCAATCTCATCAACTATTTGCCGAAGCTGAATATGTTTATAGCCTAATTTAATTTCAAATTCATCACCAGGCACTAAACCCATAGACTCAGTGTAAGTAGCTCCAATGACAATTTGACCGTTTTTATGCACGCTAACCCGAAAGTTTGGATCGCGACCCCGCCCGTCTTTAGATAATTCTGGATCGAGGGGAATCCCAGTAGCTTGGATTAGAGCCTCATAAAATTCCGTCAGATTAGCACTATCTTTGGATGGAGAATAGTAGCCGCAAGTTTTAGCTTGTTCGCGTTTTGATAAATTACCTGACTCTTTAACTTTTTGGAGTAAAGCCTTACCCGTGAGTGGAGCGATCGCTTGGGACATATTTTTTTAATGTTACTAAATTAAGAGTATCTAAATTAAGAATATCTAACTTTCCTTAAATCTGACAATAATTTAGTAAAGTTCTTAAAATTACCTATTAGTCTTTAACCTTTAACCTAAATACAATACTTATTTTTTAATAGAGTTTAATAGAGAATTTCTAAGGTTACAGAAGCTTGAACTCGCTGATCTCCACCGACAACAGTAGTTGTATTAGAAATATTGGTATTAAGCCGATTTGTGTTATATGTTTGGGGGCTATCTCCGTTAATTTGAATTGTGCGGATAGATTGAGGTTTAAGATTGAGAGAGTTGAGAACGGCATTTGCCTGAACTTGGGCATCTTTGACGGCATCTTGTAGGGCATAATTACGAGCAGTATTAATAACTTCATCTTCAGCACTAAAGGTAATTTGTGTCACCTTATTTGCGCCAGCAGCGATCGCCCGATCCAGAGTAGTTCCCGTGCGATCGATAGTGGTCACAAAACTCATAGAAATCTGTGCGACAAATCCTGTTTGACGTGAGCGATTATTTTCAAATTCAATTTTAGGATTGAGCGAAATATTAGTGGTTTGCAGTTTTTCTACCTTCAGATTTTTTAGTTCGGTAATTACCAAATTTGTACGGCGAGCTACCTCTGATTGAGCTTCTTGGGCAGTTTTTGCTTCAACTTCTACTTCGATCGATACTCTAGCTTTTGTGGTGGGAATCGCGCGATCGCCCCGTCCTGTTACAGTTAGGGTATTAGCAGGAGTCTCTGCGATTGCTTCGAGAATTGTCAGAGGATTAAAAATTACAGCTAAGATTAAAACCCCAATCCAAGGTTGAAGTAGAACAGCTTTAGATATCACAGATATTTTTTTCATCAAATTTTTTTAGATATTACTTCCAAATATTACGCCAGAATTGTTGAATAGGATTATTAGATGTCTCGATCGCAGGCATTTTGGCACGAATATCATTTATGCTCCAATCGGTTAATCGGGCTAGGGTTTGTGCTTCTTTTTCAAAGCGTTGGGATAGAGATCTTTTATATTGTTGACCTGCATCGCATTTGGCTTCTCCTTTAAAAGCATGACGCATGATATATCGACCTTGGAATTGATTGCGGTTAGAAGTCTCTTGAAACATCAAATCTTCGGGAAAGCGATCGCGGTTATAACGTATATGAAGTCTGGTAATGAATATGTCTCTATTCATAGAAATACCTTTAGATGGAGTTGGGAATGTGCGATCGCGAAAAGAATTATTAGAAGGTTCAGGAGAATTTAACCAAAAAACTCTAGCCTTAGCTAACTCTTCAGGATTGAGAGGATCGGCAGAACAAGGATCGCAGCTACCCATATCCCATGCATATTCTAAAAATGCGACTCTTTTATCTTCGCGGCGGTGAGCAGTTTGGAACATCGATTTATAGAAACTGCCAAATTCATTCTTCACATAGACGAGAATCTCGGCATCAGAGGGAATATTTACGGTGCGATAATTACTAACTTCCACCTATCCTTTAGGGGAGAGAATGTATACTAATAAATCTTGATCGCCCTTAGCATTAACCATTCCCAGTCTAATTGGCAACGTAAATCTTTTGGACTCAAATGCCATCATTATTAAAAGACGGAGAAATTGAGTATCAGATTTTTCTAGCTCCTTGAGATTCACTTTTGCTACAAAAAACTTCATATTTTGACGAATATAAGCCTGTAGAACTTGACTGGCAGCCGATGGAATGCGCTACTCTGGATTAGTTTCCATGATTCACACTAAACGAATCGCACTCGTTGTTTAGTTCGGAAAGATTATTGGCGATCGCCGTCATTGATAATTTGTCAGTAATTCGTAATTTGTATAGCTGAGATCTTTCTGATATTGTAAAATCGTTGTAGATCGTGAGATTATTCTAATTACTGTGATGAATATAAAAATATCCTTATGATTCGTATAAATATAGATCTCTAGGTATTGAAGCTCAAATTTGAATTGGCATTGTTTTAGTCCACCAACTAAAAGTCAACCTAATTCATAGGATATTAGTCTTCTCAAGCCACGATCTTAGCTATCTGTTAGGCGAGTTCAAACGGGTGCATCTCAATTTTGCAGTAAGTAATTATGCTTATTAGAGAAATATCCA
>CAZLKI010000288.1:0-3951 GCA_964560035.1 uncultured Synechococcus sp. | reverse complement strand
CGAACTTTTTGGTGGCATAACGCCATTGCAGACAATCGATCAAGTTTGCAGTTGTAATAGGTTGCATAGGATTTTCTTTGTGATAACTGGTCTGGTGTCCCAAGGATAGCAAATTTTAGTTACGGACTAGCAGTCTGATGTTTGGTCTGATGGTTTGATCGAGCCTTGTTTATATAGAAGATCTACTGATACGCGATTGGGTTACGATAATTAATACTAAAAAAATTATTAAGAAATATGGGTCAGAATCCTCAAGCAATTGCCCCTCATGGCGGACAGCTAATTAATCGTTTGGCATCCACAGCGCAGGTAGAAGAATTTTTAAGTAAGGCAGAGGTTTTGCCAAGGGTACAACTATCAGAGCGATCGCTTTCAGATTTGGAATTAATTGCGATCGGAGGATTTAGCCCTCTGACTGGATTTATGGGGCAAGCTGATTACGAATCCGTAGTTAAAGATATGCGGTTACAAAATGGATTACCTTGGTCGATTCCGATTACTTTACCTGTTACCGAGGCGATCGCCAATAATCTTAATGTTGACACATTAATCAGATTAGATGACCCTAATGGGGCATTTATCGGAGTTTTAGAACTTAGTGAAAAATATACCTACGACAAATTAAAAGAGGCACTTCACGTTTATCGCACTAATGAAGACCGTCATCCGGGGGTAAAGGTAGTTTACGACCAAGGTAATATCTACTTAGCAGGGGATGTTTGGTTATTAGAACGGCGAGCTCATTCGCAGTTTCCTACCTATCAGATCGATCCACAAGCATCGCGGGAGTTGTTTTTCCAAAAAGGCTGGCGGACAATTGTGGGCTTTCAAACTCGGAACCCGATTCACCGTGCCCATGAATATATTCAAAAATGTGCTTTAGAAATTGTCGATGGCTTGTTTTTGCATCCTCTAGTTGGAGCGACTAAAAGTGATGATGTCCCAGCCGATGTAAGAATGCGCTGCTATGAGATTATGTTGGAGCATTACTATCCTAAAGATCGAGTCACCTTAGCCATTAATCCAGCCGCCATGCGTTATGCGGGTCCTCGTGAAGCCATATTCCATGCCCTAGTGCGTAAGAATTATGGATGTACTCACTTTATCGTGGGACGGGATCATGCGGGAGTTGGTGATTATTACGGCACCTATGACGCTCAGTATATTTTTGATGAATTTGAGCCTGCTGAGTTGGGAATAGCGCCGATGATGTTTGAACACGCTTTTTATTGCATGCGGACTAAAGGTATGGCAACCAGTAAAACCAGCCCTAGCTTGCCTGAAGAGCGAATTCATCTATCTGGAACTAAAGTTAGAGAGATGTTACGCCGTGGCGAATGTCCGCCGCCAGAGTTCTCCCGACCTGAAGTGGCTGCCGAGTTAGCAAAAATTATGCACAAAATGGCGATCGCTGAATCTACATCTCAGTTTCAAATATAGGCTTTAAGCATAATCTTTAATACATCAATCTTAAAGAATATGTTAACCCTGCCTTAAAGATCTAATCGATTTTTTTTGATACATTCATATGAAGCTTATTTTAATAATGTTAAGAATTGTTAAATGTTTGAACCAATTTCTATGTTAAATTATGCAAATATGGCACCAGAGACTATCGAGCATAAGGGGCTAACGCTGGCAATCATCATTTGGCACAATTTTAGCAAGCCAGGTATAAACTTTGTTACTCCTGATGAATTACCTCAACAAGTTGCATATATGCGGCATCCTGCTGGCAAGCAAATTCAGCCCCATATTCATAATCCAATTGTGCGCGAGGTACACCACAGTCAAGAAGTATTATTTATCAAAAAAGGGAAGTTACGCGTAGATTTCTATACCCAAGAACAACAGTACCTCTTCAATCGCGTTCTTAATGCGGGAGATGTGATTGTGCTTATAGCGGGTGGGCATGGCTTTACCGTTCTTGAAGAAATTGAAATGATCGAAGTCAAGCAAGGTCCTTATATGGGCGATCGCGAACGCACCCGTTTTTCAAAATCTAGTCCCGATCTGTTTGTGATTTCTGAATAATGGATTTTATCCCAGTTAATCAACCATTATTAGATGGGAATGAAAAAAAATATGTTCTGCAATGCCTTGATTCTGGCTGGATTTCTTCGGAAGGGGAATTTGTCAAGAGATTTGAGAATGAATTCGCTCAATCTGTCGGACGCAAATATGGGATCGCTGTCTGCAATGGTTCGGTAGCTTTGGATGTGGCGATCGCTGCCTTGGGTATAGGCATGGGGGACGAGGTGATCTTAACCACGTTTACGATTATTTCCTGTGCGGCGGCAATTGTGCGATCGGGGGCAATACCAGTAGTTGTAGATTGCGATCGCGCTACATGGAATATGGATATTAATCAGATTGAAGCAAAGATTACTTCCCGTACTAAAGCAATTATGGTGGTTCACATCTACGGCTTACCTGTGGATATGAATCCGATTTTAGATTTGGCTAAAGCCTACAACCTCCAAATTATCGAAGACGCTGCCGAAATGCACGGACAAACTTACAATGGCAGACCCTGTGGTAGTTTTGGGGCAATTAGTACTTTTAGTTTCTACGCTAATAAACATATCACAACGGGCGAAGGTGGAATGCTAGTTACTGACGATCCCGAACTTAGCGATCGCTGTATGTCACTTCGGAATTTATGTTTTGATAATAAAAATCGCTTTGTGCATGAGGAGTTAGGCTGGAATTATCGGATGACCAATCTTCAAGCGGCTGTAGGCGTGGCACAGTTAGAGAGATTAGAGGCGATCGTACTCCGAAAACGTAGTATGGGAAAACTTTACACCGAACTCCTGCAAGATATATCTGGATTACAGTTACCGATCGCCAAAACCGATTATGCTGATAATATCTATTGGGTCTATGCGATCGTTTTAGAAGATTCAATGCCCTTCAATGCCAAAGAGATGATGCAAAAATTAGGAGCTAATGGCATTGGAACTAGACCATTCTTTTTCCCAATGCACAAACAACCTGTATTCAAAAAAATGGGATTATTCCTAGAGGATTCATGTCCAATTTCGGAAAAAATACATCAACGGGGTTTTTATCTTCCCAGTGGACTCTCATTAACTGAAAGCCAAATTGGGCAAGTAGTTGATATTCTCAAACAAGTTTTAAATAGATAAAAATGAAAGCAAGAATTAAACAGATTCCCTTAGTGCGTAAACTCTACTGTCAACTGACTAAATCCATCTATGAAAGAAGATTTGCCAGTGATGGTTACGGAACTTTTCTTGGTGTTTTTGATAACTTCGATCAGGCAATTCAATCGGCACCCAAAACTAAAAATATTGGATATAATAGTGCCGAACTAGCTCAAGAATACGCCCAAATGCTGGAAGATCGGAACTGGGAGGGCAGTGGTCGAGTTATTGCCGAATATGATTATCCCGTTCTATTTTGGTTGAGTCAGATCCTCCATGAAACTGAGACAGATCGAGAAATAAAGACTTCTGTTTTTGATTTTGGCGGGAATGTGGGAGTACATTTCTATGCCTATAGGAATTATATTGATTCTCTAAAAGATATAGAATGGATGGTCTGCGATGTTGCAGAAATTGTAAAAATTGGTAGAGAGATCGCCCAAAAAAGAAGTATCTCTAATATCAGTTTTACCAGTACCTTTGAGGATATAAAGGACAGGAATATTTTAATTGCTTCAGGTTCGATTCAATATGTTGATAACCTTGCTCAGCAACTATTAGGTACAGAGCTTCCTAAGCATTTATTAATTAACCGCTTACCTCTCTATGATGGCGAGCAGTTTGTAACTCTGCAAAATGGAGGGAAAGTTTTTTATCCGCAGTATGTATTTAACAAAGCTAAATTTATCGCAGAACTGAAGCAAATCGGCTACAAGTTAATAGATATCTGGGAAGACAAACATGATAGTTGTATCATTCCATCCCATCCTGAAAAATCATT
>CAZLKI010000287.1:1415-3966 GCA_964560035.1 uncultured Synechococcus sp. | reverse complement strand
CCCTCACCGCCAAGCGAGTACGCTGTGGCGGGAGTCCCTCGGAGGTTTAGATGGAAATAATTTTTTTAAAGTTATATGGTTTGGTTTAAATTTTGGGCTGCAAGCCTTTAGGCTAAAAGTGGCACTAGAACTGATTTTGATGCTGATGTTAAAACACTCTACGCAATATAGCAAACAGATCGCTGAATCTAGGTATTGCAAAACACAATCACCTTAATAAAACCATCTAAAACCAATTCGGCTTACAATTTTGGCGTAGACTTATCCAACTAATCATGACTAATGTGCCCCCACAACTTAGCTCCGAAGCCCAATCTAGCTCCGAGAATAATATAGAAGAGCTTTTAAGATCGCTACGCCGTAAAGAAGGTAACTGGGTAAAGTGGGGACAGGCTTGTCAAAAACTGCAAAAATCTGGGTATAGTCCTCAAGCTATTTTTGAGGAAACGGGTTTTGAACCAATTCAGCAAAATCAAATTATAGTAGCGGCTCAGGTATATGCGGGCTTGGAAACCAATCAAGTTTCCGAACCAGTGCGATCGTATTTTGCCCAAAAAGGTAGCGATAGCCTCTATGAGTTGCGGATACTAAATCAAATACAGCGTGTAGCCGCCGCCGAGCTTTTAGTCGCAAAAAATATTGACTCCGAAGGGGCTCATGAACTGGCAAAAGCCATTAAGGAATTCTCGCGCTTATCAAAACTGCCAGAAGGATTTTCCAATCATCCGGGTGATGCTGTTGCCTATGAGTGCTGGAAAAATGCTCGCCAAAAGTCTGACCTCCAAGAGCGATCGCGGTTAATTGCTAAAGGCTTAAATTTTGCCCATAGTGCCACCGCTCGCCAGCAAATTGAAAAACTACTTACAGATTTTGCGATTACTAAAGCTGCCTCTGCGCCTCGTTTGCCCCTCTATCGTCCCGATGAAGATACCGAATCCCCCCGTATTATTCCCGTAGCAGGCAAGTTACCAATTTCTAAAGCTGATTTTATGGCAGTACCGATGACGGATGAGTTGGGGAAATTCCGCCTAGTAAAGTTCTCTGGCACTGGCGTTTGGGTGGCAATTCCTAGTTGGAAAGTAATTTTAGAAGCCGAAGATGCGATCGCTCTAATTACCGACAGTGAATATTTAATTCCAGACTCAGCCCCTGAAGAGATTTTAGTAATATGCGATCGTGCCCAAAGACAATGGCAGCCAGACAGTTATTTTTTGATTGAAGAATTAGTCGAACAACAAAGCAAATTAAGATTTCAATGGTTTGCCGAGCCACCTTCTATTCCACTTCTGGGCAGAATGATTTTAGTCTTACGTCCGAGGAAAGTCCTAGATGAAGATTTTAGAAAAGATCTCTGGGAACTAGAAGAATAACTTAAGCATTTGGTAAAAAACATTTAGTAAAAAGTCGAGAAGAATATTGCGAACTAAGCATAAAATTAGATATTAGAATCCAAAAAACCTATGATTCAGACTCTTCAGGCTTCAAGACTCAGTTTGTATGATGTTAAAACTAAGTTTCATTTGAGACAAGCTGAGGATGACAAATCTTTTGCTGACCTCTTGAAATTTCCTCCTGTCTTAACTGAATTCGAGAAACAGGTTTTAGACCGCACTAAGCAGCATTATCTTTATTTAGCCGATCGCCCACTGCTAGAAGTAACTGTCAAAATGGTTACCCTCTCACCTTTACTATCTTTGGCAGGTTTTTACGATCCGCCGTTTTATACTACTCTCGAAGAATCAGTTGAAATTGTCTCTCAGGATGGAGCCGAAATAGTACGGGGTCAAATTGATGTCTTAGTTTTACAGGATAGCCTCTGGGTTGTAGTAATAGAAGCAAAAAGTATTCAATATGACGTAATGGTTGCCTTGCCCCAAGCCTTAACTTATATGATGGCAAGTATGACAATAAGCCCCAAACAATTAGATAACTCTGATTCACTCTATGGTTTGATCGCTAATGGGCGGGAATTTCGTTTTATTAAACTAAATCAAAAACCTAACTTAACTTACACTTTATCTAAAGTTTTTTCTCTATCTGAATCTGATAATCAACTATATGAAGTCTTGCAAATTTTAAAATCTCTCGGGCAATCTTTTCTTAACTAAAACTTTAAAGTGAACTCTTGATTAATAGGACTTACGCAGCGTAGAAAGAAAACCTATGTTTAAAGGGGTTTTGGGGCACAGCCCCAGCTGAGGGCGAAGCCCTCAAACTCTCTCCCGATAAGTTTCTGTAAATTTGAGTGCGTAAGTCCTAATTAAATTAAGATCTAGTTTTGAAAATTTTGAGAAAGATCTGCGATGGAAGTTGAACTAAAAATTTCAAGTAGGAATTGGGAAGGAGATTTTGGCATAGTCCAGTTCAAATAGTCCAGTTCAATATGATAACTTTAAAATGCGAGATAGCAGGCTAATTAGTGAAAGCATGAGTTTTATTTGGTTATCGATTTTAATTTTTCAAATTCCTTTCGTTCTGATTTTGCTCCGCCGTTTAAGTACTGCTCCCAGTCGGATTCCTGCCTTAATCCCAATTAAACCAGCAATTAAAC
>CAZLKI010000287.1:0-1315 GCA_964560035.1 uncultured Synechococcus sp. | reverse complement strand
GAAATTAATCTAAATAAAGTTACGAATACTTCAATCACAATTGTAATCCCCACCCTAAATGAAAGATTGCGGCTACCTAACTGTCTAGAGGGTTTGCGATCGCAACAGGAAGTACGTGAAATTATTATTGTCGATAGCCGATCCCAAGATGGTACCCCCGAATATGTGCGAGAAGTGCAAAAAGACTATCCGATCGAACTGCGACTAATTACTGACGATCCTTTACCTAGCGGTTGGGTGGGTAGACCTTGGGCATTGCATACGGGTTTTTTAAATGCCGATCCTGAGAGCGAATGGATATTGGGGATCGATGCCGATACTCTGCCGCAACTGGGATTAGTGCCAAGCTTAGTCCAAAAAGCGATCGCCGAAAACTACGATATGGTATCCCTTTCACCTAAATTTATTCTTAAAACTTGGGGCGAACAATGGCTACAACCAGCTTTGTTAGTAACTTTAATTTTTCGATTTGGGGCAACAGGCGATCGCCAACAATTTACCCAAGAACGAGTCATGGCAAACGGGCAGTGTTTTTTATCCCGCCGAGTTATGCTCGAAAAACTTCAAGGCTATGAACTCGCAAAATCTTCTTTCTGTGATGATGTTACCCTCGTGCGATCTGCAGCACAACAAGGCGCAAAGGTCGGATTTCTGGATGGTGCCAATTTAATCCAAGTCCGAATGTATGACTCTATGGCAGAAACTTGGAAAGAGTGGGGGCGATCGCTCGATCTTAAAGATGCAGCTACCCCAGTTCAGACCTTTGGAGATTGTGTTTTGCTTTTGGCAGTACAAGGCTTACCAATTCCTTTACTTTTTTTTCTTATATACTCAAATTTTGAAGCAAATATTTTCACCCAATCTTTATTGGGGCTAAATGGATTTTTAGTTTTAATTAGATTTTTGCTAGTATTTGGCATTCGCAGTAGCTATACCGAAGTCGGATTTATGTTTTGGCTGTCTCCCTTTGCCGATCCTTTAGCGGTATTAAGAATCTGGTTATCTGCTTTAACTAAGCCCAAAACATGGCGAGGTAGAATATATGGCGAAACTTAATCAGATTTAAATAATTATCCGTAAATGCTAAATGTTAGTATTTAAAATAGAAAATTAAAGTTAGGAAAAATATGGATTTCAAATTACTTTTAGTTGGATTAACCGTGGTATTTTCTATCGCCTGTCTATTTTTTGGCACCCGTAATGGCTTTTATAACACTGATAAATATCATGGTAATGGCTCTGCTCATTAGTATTTAAGTCTTGGGTAGATACTTGTAAAGTAAATACTTGCAAATTTTAGACGTACAACTTGACC
>CAZLKI010000286.1:0-3995 GCA_964560035.1 uncultured Synechococcus sp. | reverse complement strand
ACTGGGAAGGGAGTACTTTTGTCAGTCAATCAGGTTGTGAGGTCTGTCTATTATAGTTGACCACTTTTTTTGAATCTGCCGACAGAAACCAATATTCGCGAAGCTTTTGCACAGCATGGCATTACCGAATTCGCCACGGTTAAAGGTTGGGAAGGCAATGTGGATTTACCCCGATCGCGCACAGCCATCATCGGTGTCAATCATGGCGATCTCTGATGCTTCGGAAATGGCGGCAAAAATTATCTCTGCGCTCAAAGCGAAACCTTCTGAATATCTCAACTCCGTACTATGGAACTGTGGATTTTATATCTGGTTCTATGGAATGCATGGAGAGATTAAAGAGTACATTGGCAATGCAGAAATTTCAAGATCTGCAAAGTTTAAGATGATTGAGGTGAACCACTGCCCGTCTTAACGTTTAACAGTATGATAGGTTTATGAATCAATATTTTGCGACTGTGGCGAGAGGCTTAGAAGCTCTTGCGGCACAAGAATTAGAACAACTAGGCGCTCATTCAGTTGAAGCGGAATTTTGTGGTGTCAGCTTTGAGGGCGATCGCACTTTGCTTTATCGCGTGAATCTCTGGGCGCGGCTACCATTTCGGATCTTAATGCATGTCAATCAATTTGATTGCCTTGACTCTGACGATCTGTATCAAGGGATTAAAGCGATCGACTGGTCAGAATTTTTAACGCCTGAAATGACTTTAGCGGTGAATGCGACGGGCAAAAATGATCTCCTCAATCATACGCATTTCACCGCGTTACAAGTCAAAAATGCGATCGTCGATCAACAGAGGGATAAATTTGGCGAGCGATCGGATGTAGACGTACAGGAAGCCGATGTGCGAATCGGCGTGCATATTGGCGACAATGGTTGTAAGGTCAGCCTTGACAGTTCTGGCAGTAGCTTGCACCGTCGCGGGTATCGCCCCGCCGTGGGAGCAGCACCGTTAAAAGAATCGCTTGCCGCCGCTTTAATCCAGATATCAGGCTGGCAACCCGATCAGATGTTTTACGATCCCCTCTGTGGTTCAGGAACTTTGCCATTAGAAGCCAGTTTGAAAGCTCTGAATATTGCCCCTGGAATATTCAGAGAGAGTTTTGGCTTCGAGACTTGGTTAGATTTCGATCGAGAGCTTCTAGCGAAACTGATTCAAGAAGCGGATGATAGTCGTTTAGATGCCTTACCTGCGCCAATCTGGGGTAGCGATCGCAATCCCGAAGTCGTCGATCAAGCAATTATTAATTCTAAAAATTGCGGCTTATCCAATCATGTCTATTTCTCAGCATTAGACCTTGCGGAAGTAGTTGCTCCTGCTGATAGTGGTGTTCTATTCTGTAATCCTCCCTACGGCGAAAGGTTGGGAAGAGATAGCGATTTGGGAGCTTTTTATAAGCAATTAGGGAATGTGCTCAAACAGCAATTTAAGGGCTGGACAGCTTTTGTGCTTAGCGGTAATAAAGAACTATCGCGGACAATTGGACTGAAATCAGCCCAACGCACGGCAGTATTAAATGGAACATTGCCCTGTCAATTAATGAAATATGAATTGTATTGATTATGTTACGAATTACTGAAATCAAACTCCCCCTCGATCATCCTGAAGATGCTCTCAAATCTGCCATTCTCAAAAAGCTGCAAATATCCGCCGCCGATTTAATTAGCTATTCTATTTTTAAACGTAGTTATGATGCGCGAAAAAAGACAGATATCTACTTAGTCTATATCGTTGATGTGGAAACGACGCAAGAGCAGAAACTTAGCGATCGCCTTCAAAAAGATCCCCATGTCAAGCCCACGCCAGACATGAGTTATCAATATGTTGCCAAGGCTCCCACCAATTTTGCTAATAATCTTGCAAATCGTCCAATCGTAGTCGGTATGGGGCCTGCGGGAATGTTTGCGGGGTTAATGTTGGCGCAAATGGGATTTCGTCCGATTATTTTAGAACGTGGAAAAGCCGTACGCGATCGCACTGCTGACACCTTCAATTTCTGGAAAGGAAGAGCCGAATTTAATCCTGAATCGAATGCTCAATTTGGTGAAGGTGGCGCGGGGACTTTTTCTGATGGTAAGCTCTACAGCCAAGTTAAAGACCCGCAGCATTATGGGCGCAAAGTTCTTAACGAGTTTGTGAATGCTGGTGCATCTTCTGAGATTCTCTATATCAATAAACCACATATCGGCACACTTAAACTCGTCGGTATCGTCCAAAGTTTTCGCGCCCAAATCGAAGCACTCGGCGGTGAAATTCGCTTTCAAAGCCGTGTGGAAGATATTGATATTCAAGACGGTAAAGTGCTGGGAGTTACGCTTGCAAATGGTGAATATCTAGAAGGTAATCACATCGTTCTCGCTGTCGGTCATAGCGCCCGTGATACATTCCAAATGCTTAGCGATCGCGGTGTATATATCGAAGCCAAACCATTCTCCATCGGCTTTCGGATTGAACATCCGCAGGATCTAATCGATCGCGCCAGATTTGGCGATTATGCAGGAAATAAAATATTAGGCGCTGCCGATTATAAACTGGTTCACCATTGCCAAAATGGACGCTCTGTTTATAGCTTCTGTATGTGTCCAGGGGGCTTAGTCGTAGCGGCAACTTCAGAAGTTGGTCATGTGGTGACAAATGGCATGAGTCAATATTCGCGCAATGAACGGAACGCGAATAGCGGCATCGTCGTTGGCATCACGCCCGAT
Source organism: uncultured Synechococcus sp. (assembly GCA_964560035.1). GTDB lineage: Bacteria > Cyanobacteriota > Cyanobacteriia > Pseudanabaenales > Pseudanabaenaceae > PCC-7502. The sequence goes on along the minus strand of CAZLKI010000286.1, from coordinate 1,288 downwards.
GATTATTCAGCCCATCCCCTCGCAGGTATTGATTTGCAACGTCGCTTAGAGTCCCGCGCCTTTGAGCTTGGTGGTGGAACCTACGCCGCCCCAGCCCAATTAGTCGGTGATTTTCTCGCCCATCGTCCTTCTCAAGATTTTGGTAAAGTTCATCCTTCCTATAGTCCTAATATCCATCTGTGCGATTTGAGTGAGAGTTTGCCTGACTATGCGATCGCTGCTATTCGTGAAGCTATTCCCGCCTTTAACAAACAAATTAAGGGTTTTGCGATGGATGATGCCATACTCACAGGAGTAGAAACGCGCACTTCTTCGCCAATTAGAATTAAACGCAATGATAATTATCAAAGTCTCAATGTCGAAGGTCTGTTTCCCACTGGTGAAGGTGCAGGCTATGCAGGTGGTATTCTCTCGGCTGGAATTGATGGAATTAAAGTGGCGGAAGCTGTGGCTTTGAGTATTTGTAATTGCTCAACTGGGTTAAATTGACGAATCCTGTAACACCACCCATCAGTTATTAGTCTATTTATTCTAGCGATGCCTTCATCTTCCGACTTCACTTCCTTCGAGTCAGCGATCGCGTAAAACAAAACCCCACAGTTTCCTATGCGAGAACCTTCTGGCGGGGTCATACTCATTCCTACGTTACTTCCCAGTAGCGCGTATTGCCTGAGATTATATCCAATTTTTACCCATGGGACTTACGCAAACTATTTGCATTTAGTGTTTTGGTGTCAATTTTCTCCCTAATAAACACTAAATCTAGAGTCACTGCGTAAGTCCTAACCCAGTTATTTTTGTTTTTAGGAATTTTTCAGATTTTCCTATAACAGAACTTACTTCTTCGGGAGTATTGAATTTTGACCATGCAGTTCCATGTTTACAATTCACATAACTAGCAAAATGGGTAAGGGTTCCGCTCAGCAATCTTATTAACATATCCAATGCTTCATTAGCGATGTGCTGATTTATCGACATTGATTGAGCGTTGGCGATCGCAGCTTCTTCGCACGACATTATTTGTTTTGTTAGATCTTGCTTTATTAATAAGTCTGGATGTTGGATTGCTGGTGATGGTAGACCTGTGCAAAAGGTAGGAACTTGAAATGTTCCTTTCATGTCTATCACTGAACTCCGCGAGGTAACGTCTCAATAACCACTGGTAAGATAGGGGTTGCCAAAAGTTGCCAAATCTGGTTTAAGAAAGAGATGAGTATCAACAGCAATACTAATCTAGTCGAAACAAATACCCCAGTCACAGAGGTAGAAGGTTTACGTCGGCTGGTAG
>CAZLKI010000285.1:0-4012 GCA_964560035.1 uncultured Synechococcus sp. | reverse complement strand
TGGGCTTGACGATCGTCTCTTCCTGCAATCGTGTCCCCAATCCACCCGCTAAGATGACTACTTTCATGATTTGCTCCGCTTCATTAATTTTTTTGCTGAGCGATAGAGGGTTGCTGTGAACGGAATTGCCCAGAATTTTGCCAGCATTGTGGTAGCAAAGTGCCACAATTTCGACTGTTTGCTGCGGTAGGTTAACAGACAACTGATATAGGAAAGTCCGATCGATCGCCCCACATCAGCGCCAAAGGCAGCAAAGTCAGCTTCAGGTAATCCTAGGCGAAAACATTCGTCCAAAACAATGTGATTAATGTAATGCCGATAGAGACGCGATCGCCACGCTAACAGTAACTCTGGATTTAATTGCGATCGTTTCTGAGCAAATTCATAAACGCGATCGATAAACCGAGCATCAATCTGGCGATCGGCTAAGGACATAGAAAATAGCCAGTTTTGCCCATGATGGAAATAATATACACTAGGAAAATGATTGTAGACAACATTGGTTAGCAACATCATTTTGAGCCATAGTTCTATATCCATGAGAGCGGTGTAATCCACTTTGAAAGCATCACAGGACAAAGCAATTTCTCGATTAAAAATACAGCTAATAACCGGTGGAGAATAGGGCCCCTCCCAAAACTTCAGGAAAAACTCTTCCCCCCTAATCTGCTCAGGTAGATTTAGATTGGTCACTAAGTTGTGAATATAGTCATCTGCTTTCGTGCCCAAAATGCAATCGGTAATCAACAAACCAGCGCTGTTCTTTTCTAACAACGAAACGCCATTTTTCGCGTAGTCAATATCCAGAAGAAAATCATCATCGCAAAGGATGAAGCAATACTTCCCGGTTGCAGTTTCCAGGCACGATCGCCAGTTTTGTGCAGGTTCTACTGCCTCAGGAAATCGGTTGTATTTCACCCGCTGATCTTGGGCAGAAATTGCTTGCATGATCTCAGGTGTGGCATCTTGGGAAGCATTATCACTCACAATGACTTCTAGATTTTCGTACCTTTGGCTTAAGGCACTTTTGACGGCCTTTGATAGCAGGGCACACCGATTATAAGTGGGAATCAAAATGCTAACTAAGGGTTGACTAATCATTGCAGAAGCGATGAATACCTCTATAAGGTATGGGTGGGTGAAAAACAGAAACCAACGTTTCAACTATGCCCTAGGGAGTCTGCCTAACTGAAGCCTGGCTCATGGATAAATCGTCTTTTGCTGCTGAAAGTTCCCACTCGCCTTTCACCAGCAAGGGCCCCCACATATCCTTCTCCATCGCAGTTCCAGTGCGATAGAAATCTCCTGGAAGCACAGTAATGGGAATGGGTAGATGGGGACGATCGGCTTCTTCATCAGCGACCATCACGTAGCTTGCTAAAATATATTCTCCGGGCGAAAGAGACAATTCCGAGAATCCACATCTCACATAACCGTGGTCAGGAGGGTCACGAAAATGCACTTGGGAAAAGTGGCTAGCGTAATGGGATAGACAGCCATAGTGCAACCCCATTTCCTGACCCATATGAAGGGAAAGATGAATACTAAAACCGATCGAAAACCGTTCATAGGGCTGGGTATTAATGTTCTCAAACCCAAACACAAATACAACAGCATCGCCTGATTTAATCGCTTCTAAAACTGTTCCTTCAGGGGATTCCATGTGGAAGGATATGATTTGTAGTTTGCCATTGCCACGCCGGGTGCAATTGGCGAATTTCTTAAGGGGACTCTTGCTTTGATAGATGGGTTCTAAGTAGGACAAAACGACATCATGGGCGCTACCAAACTGCTTTATTTGTCCACCCACTAGCAGCATTGCCTTCGTACATAAGGCTTCGATCGACCCCATATTGTGGCTAACTAATAGGATGGTTCTGCCTTCATTTGTGGCAATATCTCCCATCTTTCCCATGCATTTCTTTTGAAACGATACGTCTCCCACGGCTAATACTTCATCTACAATGAGGAGTTCTGGTTCCAGGTGGGCCGCCACCGCAAAGGCAAGCCGCACATACATGCCAGAGGAGTAATATTTGACCGCCGTATCAATAAACTTTTCAACTTCAGCAAACTCGACAATCTCATCAAATTTGCGCTTAATTTCCACCCGCCCCATGCCGAGAATTGCCCCATTGAGATAGATGTTTTCTCGTCCGGTTAAATCTGGGTGAAAGCCGGTGCCAACCTCTAGCAAACTGGCAACACGACCCTCTACTTTGATGCGCCCGGTCGTGGGTTCTGTAATTTGGCTGAGGATTTTGAGGAGGGTGGATTTACCCGCTCCATTGCCGCCAATAATCCCAACAACATCGCCTTGCTCAATTTCAAAGGAGACATCCCGGAGCGCCCAGAATTCCTCTACTTCGGACGGTTTAGTTCTCGTAGCAGGCACATCTGAAGGCTTAAAGAATCTGCGACCAAGTGTTTTAGCGCCTTCGGAAATCACTTCTCGCAGATTGGTCGATCGCTGTTGTTGATGACTCAGAATGTATTTTTTGCCTAGATTTTCAACAGAAATTACAGGATCAGGCATTATCAACTACAACGCTAATGAGCAATTAAATGGATGAGAAAATCAGGAAATTAGTTGTGATACTTGGCGAATAACTGTTAGTAAACCAGGGATAAAAGGCTTAGTAAAAATCGATCGCAGTATCATGAAACCATACAGCACACAGCTTCACCTATATCGCTTTAAATGACATCAGCGAATGTTCTCTCAGTTTTGCGAAAGTACCATAGTCCCGTTGCAAGTAACACAATAACTAATCCCACTGAGAGTGTAAAGCCTAGCCAATGAACCTGGGTGCCACGACCCAAGACTGCCCAACGAAAGCCATCGATAATTCCGACCAATGGGTTGAGGGAATAGAGGAGCCGCCAGCGATCGGGCACAATGCTGCTGCTAAAGCCAACGGGAGAGATATAGACCCCAAATTGCAGAATCAGCGGCGTGAGGTGGCTGAAATCTCGATATTTAACGTTCAAGGCTGCGAGCCACAATCCGAGGGCGAGGGCAGTCAAACACGTCAACAACACAAAGAAGGGCAACGTCAACACGCGCCAACTGGGAGCAAAGCTATACCATGCCATCAATGCCAGCAGGAGAATATTAGAGACTAGAAAGTCTACGAAGCTCACAAGGATAGCGCTAACCGGTACAATCAGCCGGGGAAAATATACTTTAGAGACAACATGGGAGTTACTGACCAAACTGGTACTGACCCTGCTGAGGGAATCAGAAAATAGTTGCCACGGCAGCATTCCAGCAAAGACCAGAATGGGATAGGGGATGCCTGGAGATTTTGACTCCAGTCCTGCCAGTTTGCCAAACACGATCGTGAACGCAACCATCGTGATAAGCGGGCGGATCAACACCCAGGCGATGCCCACCAACGTTTGCTTGTAGCGCACCACCACATCGCGCCAAGCCAGGAAATAAAATAGCTCTCGATAGCGCCACAGGTCTTGCCAGTAGAGGCTGCTGCCCTGTCCTGCCTCAATGACTAACGAAGTTCGACGTAACTGTTTCATGCCACATTCATTTCCTTATGAGTCTGAAATTAGAGTTAACCACGTTTCAACCCCCTCTAGCTCACGATCGTCAATTGTACATCCTGCAAAACCACGCTTCCCCAACCGGAATGCCACGTAGCGATCGAATCTCCTTCGTGGGACATCGGTAGAACTTGAAAAGCATGCTTGCCCACGACGATTTCCAAATCGCTGCGATTCGTATTCTGACTGCCCCGACCAATGCTGCAACCAGCATAGTAGGAGCCGGGCGCTAAGTTTAAGTCCCTGATGATTAAATCCAATTCGATTTCTTGGTTGGCTTTGATGGAGAATCTTTCTTTGGTGAACAAGGTGCCAATACAAGTTCCGGTGATGGTAAATAAGCTAGAACCAATGCTCAAATCATCGAGATCAATATCAGATTTGATGCTCAGTTCGTACCCGATCGGTTGCCCAAAAACAAGGCTGCTTCCATCCTCGGATAACAGCACAA
>CAZLKI010000284.1:0-4025 GCA_964560035.1 uncultured Synechococcus sp. | reverse complement strand
GAAATAAGTCTGTATAAGTATTATTTCTTGAGCCTTAAATTAACAGAGCTTATGAGAGATCAGTCAATGCTGTTATTAGAACGAGAATGGAAGATTGAACAGTCTGAAACCGAATTTAAGGTATATCAAACTAAATCTGAATATCAAAATGTTTTTGATTTATATACAGTTAATAAACGTGAGGGAAGTTTAATTTATGAGTCTGAGGGGAAAGAGATATGCGGGTATGAGATCGATAAAATTGAGGATTTACAAGTTGAGGTTAAGCTAGATCGAAGTGATGATGAAAGCGATCGCATTGTTCTAATAATGAAAAATGGGGAGAGGAAATCAATTTCTGAATATCAATATACTTTTCACAGTAATAATAATCACAGTAATAATAAACTGGTTGTTAGTTGTCTGAAATATGCCCTTGGACTTCAGTCTTGGCTAAAGTTTTCTCCCGAAATGCAAAAAAAGTTTTACTCTATAGACAATAAGAATCTATTTAAGTCCTAAGTTATAGTATGTAAAATAATTTAATATCTAACTCCTGTGACTGTAGCTAATCAAACCCATAAAATCTTAGAAGATTTAATATCCGAAGCCAAAAACTCGACCGATGCGGCGGAGGCTTACTATCTTAGTTCTGAAGATACACCCATTGAATTTGAAAATAATCGCCTTAAAACTCTTCAAACCAAAGCACAGCAAGGAGTAGCTTTACGGGTAATTGTCAACGGTAAGATTGGCTTTGCAAGTTCTACAGATTTAAATCGTTTGGATGAATTAGTGGCGGCGGCGGTACAGACTGCGGAAATTGGCGAGGTTGCAGATTTTGAGTTTGCGTCTAATTTTTCCTATCAGCCTAAAATTAATCCCGATCCCCAACCAACTACCGATCGCTTAGTTCAAGTCGGCGATCGCCTGATTAGTCAAGTTCGAGAATATAACCCTGAAATTTTAGTTGGGGTAGATTTTCATGTTCGTTCTACCCGCACCGCGATCGCTACCAGTCAAAATGTACTTGCCGAAAATCATCGGCGAACTGTGAGCGCAACTTTGGGTGGAAACTTAGTTCAAGGTGAAGATTTTTTACAGGCATATAGTTACGAAGTTGTAGGCACAGGAGAACCCGATTACGATCGCCTAGTTCGACAAGTAATTCAAAAATATAAATGGGCAGAGCGATCGGCAAGTGTTGAAAGTGGCACTTTACCAGTTTTATTTACGCCAAGGGCAGTTGCCAGTGTAATTGGGGGATTGTTTGATACGATTCTTTCGGGACAGGTAGTAACTCAAAAATCTTCGCCATTGGCAGATAAATTAGGACAAAAACTATTTAGCGATCGCCTCACCATATTTGAAGATCCGACCATTGGGATTTCTGCCGTTAGTTTTGATGATGAGGGTACGCCGACAACTGCTAAAACTTTTATTAATAAAGGCGTAGTGGCAGGTTTTTACTGGGATCGCAAATGGGCAGCTAGAGCAGGTGTGACTTCGACAGGCAATGGTTTTAGAGGCGGTTTATCTCGTCCCAGTCCCGATACAGTTAACTTTTGTATTGCGCCCGGTCAAACTAGCTACGCCGATCTCATTGCCAATATGAAAGCAGGAATTATTGTCGATCAAGTTTTAGGTGCAGGGCAGTCTAACCAATTAGCAGGAGAATTTTCCGTGAATCTAGACTTGGGCTACAAGGTCGTAAACGGGGAAATTGTCGGCAGAGTTAAAAATACGATGGTAGCGGGTAGTATTTTTGAAGCTTTTCAAGACCTAATAGATTTAAGCTCGGAAACAGAGTGGGTCGGCGGCGGTGCCTTAATGCCTGCAATTCTCTTTGGGAAACTCGGAGTTGCATCTCGCAGTTAAATATGGAAGATATATAGGATCGAGAAATTGAATCAGATTTAAAATCTGGTAAGCTAGGTGGAGTAATCGCTGGCGCAGAATTACACATATCTGCTAACAGGCTAAAAAGTATTGATGAAGTCTTTAACAACTCCTAATCTCTTGAAAACCTGCGCCATAATTAAGGATAATACTTGCCTACAAATATTCAAGCTCAAACCTGTCTGAGAGTTTGCCAAATGCTCTCAATCTGTTATCGAGATATATTGCTTTTTCGGTTTGACGATCAAATTGGAACAGTTTAGATCTTAACTGGAGAGACAATAGAAATTATCGCTTCAATCGATGGAAATTGGAGGTTTATAGATGCAGCCTAATTTTGAGAAAATGACAACTCCCGCACTTAGGGCATATGCACTGGCACATAGAGATGAGATTGAGCCTTTGCGGGTTATTTATCATCGTCGCAGTTCGGATTCTGAAGCAGTGTGGTTTCATCCACCCAAAACTAAAGAAGAAGAAATCTCTCAGTTAGAAATGCTTAAAGAAATGATAGATAAAAGTGAGAAGAGTAAGTAGAAGAACTAAATCTTGCCGATCGTACTAGAATCAATACTTAAACTTAAGATAGTATCTAGTAATACCAAGCTATCTATTCATAATCGCTGTCCTCATTTTTCGGTCAAAAGTTAGTTAAAAGTCATAAAAATGCAAATTTACACATCAGTTAGTAATGTCTCGAATTGGGTTGGAGATGGTTGTGCGATCGCTATCTTCTCTAATAAAACAGATAAAAAAGATAGTCCAGAACCTTTACTAGCCCCAGAACTTATAACCCTAGATCGACAAATATTTGCAGGAACTCTACAGGAATTGATCGCCGAAAATGAGTTCAAAGCTGAGTCCGATAGTAACGTTAGCTCTCGTTTGGCAGGAGCCAGTCCTATTCGGAAGGTAATGCTTTTAGGTTTGGGCGATCGCAGTAAAGTCACATCGGAAACATGGCGTAAAGCCGCAGCCGCAGCCGCAAAATGGGCAGAACAAAATAAGTGTAAAACCCTAGCTCTAGCTTTTCCTTTTACTGAAATCAACAAAGATGAATTTGTGGGAACCCAAGCGATCGCCGAGGGAATTATTCTGGCAACCCATAAAGATAAAAGATTCAAATCCGAACAAAAACCCAACGGTAAACTAGAAAGTATTGAAATTCTCGGTACCGATTCCACTGATGCTAAAGCCGGAATTGCCCAAGCCGAAAAAATTTGTAGTGGTGTGATCCTAGCTAGAGAATTAGTTGCTGCACCTGCCAATATCGTTACTCCAGAAGCTCTGGCAAAAGAAGCACGGGCGATCGCCGATACATACAACACCTGCATGAGCGTAGAGATTTTAGAAAAAGCCGACTGTGAAGCATTGGGCATGGGTGCCTATCAAGGAGTATCACAAGCATCAGATTTACCACCCAAATTCATTCATTTAACCTACAAATCTTCCTCTAATCCTGAAAACGCCACTAAAAAAATCGGGATAGTTGGCAAAGGTGTGACGTTTGATTCGGGCGGGCTAAATATTAAAGCTGGAGCAGGGAGTGGGATTGAAATGATGAAAGTGGATATGGGAGGAGCCGCCGCCATGTTGGGAGCCGCCAGAGCGATCGCCCAGATTCAGCCCGATGGGATCGAGGTACATTTTATTTCGGCAGTGTGTGAAAACATGATTAACGGCAATGCTATGCATCCGGGGGACATTCTAACTGCTTCTAATGGCAAAACAATTGAGGTCAATAATACCGATGCTGAGGGTCGTTTGACTTTAGCGGATGCCTTGGTCTTTGCCGATAAATTGGGCTTAGATGCGATTGTAGATTTGGCAACTTTAACAGGGGCAATTATTGTTTCCTTAGGCAGTGCGATCGCAGGTTACTGGTCAAACAACGATGAGTTAGCCTTAAAAATTGAAGATGCTGCTAACAGTGCGGGTGAAAAGTTTTGGCGGATGCCCCTTGAAGAATCCTATTTTGAGAAAATGAAATCGGTTGTTGCCGACTTTAAAAATACTGGCTCTAGAGAAGGCGGATCGATTACGGCAGCCTTATTCTTAAAACAGTTTATAGATAAAACCCCTGCTTGGGCGCATTTAGATATTGCAGGACCAGTATGGACGGATAAAGATTCGGGTTACGCTAATGC
>CAZLKI010000283.1:1187-4038 GCA_964560035.1 uncultured Synechococcus sp. | reverse complement strand
GCGCTGGATCGCAAACAATCTGAGCATAGTGGAATTATTCTGGCGGCGCAGAATAGTTGGACGCTTTCGGAATTGATAGCGACGCTAGATGCTACTATGTTATCTATGGAATATTCTGCAAACTGGATTGAACGAGATCGTTTAACTAAATTCAATGAGTCACAAGACCAAGTCTGAAAAACTATTTGAAGCATTTTGTAATTCAAACCAAATTACTTGGGAGCAAATTGTAGCATCATCCACACAGCAAAGTCCTGACTATAAAATTCGATTGTCAGGACAAGATATTATTGTTGAGATTAAACAATTTGATCCAAATGAAGAAGAGAAGGAGACGATCAGAAAACAACAACAAGGAGAAAGTTTAGCATTTGGTATAACGCCCGGAGATAGAATACGTAAAGCAATTCGTAAATCAGTCAAACAATTAAAACGTCTCTCTAATGAAAAAACACCAACTCTATTAGTTGTTTACGACAATGTCATGCGTCCATTTATGCCCTTCTCTCATACCAGTGATTATTGTGTGATGACAGCAATGAAAGGGTTCGACGAAGTTAAAGTCCTACTTTCAAAAGACCCTAAAAAAACACCAATTTTCGGGGAAACAGTATCAGGGTCTGAGAGAGCACTGCGTCAAGATGCTAACACTACAATCAGTATATAGTAGCAGTATTGCTACTATATACTGATGACACTATTGGTCTTAATGTTTACCATAACCAGTTTGCTAAAATACCTGTCGATCCTGCCTTGCTTAGAATAAATAATGTTCGCCATTTCAAACTTCCAGAAAATTCTCAAAACAGTCTAGATAAATATTGGGAAGAGTTATTAGTATGATTGCTTTTTTGTTCTAAATAGGTTTGAGAATTGTGGGGGATTGGATTAGATGTAATCGCTTTTATTTCGATGGGTGATTTTGCGATCGCGGTTAGAGATATTTAATTTTAGGGCGATCGCTATTCCCAGAACGTCTCATTTAATAATGAGTCAATATCGCGGTTAAACTGCCATGTGTCAGGAAAGTCAAAACCTTTAGATTGATAGTGGTCGCGCACTTTTTCTAAGGCAAGAACCCACGCAACATCAAACAACTCATCCCAAAATCTTCTCAAACTGGGAGAGTCCGCAAGTTCCACCTTAATTTCTGAACGCTGTTCTCTAATCGTCTTTTCCCAACCATTAAAATAGCGAGGCATATCAATATACAGGCGTTTAAGCAGATGTTCAAGCAACACTTTGAGTCGGCTTCTGATTTCTCTTTTTTGCGATCGCCCCAAATCCTCAATCTCCTCTATCAAGTTCTCAAAATCCACACGATCAAAGTCTCTAGCTTTTAATTTAGCTATAGTCTCTTGAACCCATAACAGGTAATCAGATTCATATAAGGACTTCCTTGCAACTGTTTGAGTCATAGGTTTGTAACTCTTTTGATAAATCTAATATTATCATTATGGCTTATTTGCTATGTTAGCGATCGCAGTTTATAGAATTTGATTTAGGGCGATCGCTTTTGTTTGGGTGGGTGATTTTGCGATCGCGGACTAGAATGATATATGAACTTGTAATTAGGACTATAAAATTATGTCAACCCAACAAGTCACCTTTCAAGAGTGCAACACTCAATTTGCAAAAGTCTTTGAACGGGTATTAAAAAATCATGAAGTGATTTCGGTTTATAAAGAGCCAGAGCAAGGCATTGTGATACTTGATGCAAAGGAATATAGCAGCTTAGTCGAAACTCTGTATTTACTCAGTAACCCCGCAAATCGCGATCACCTGTACGAAGGGATTTCGCAACATCAACAAGGTCTAGTAAGAGAAATAGATGTTAAGGCTTACTTGGACTGAGAACGCTCTGCAAGACTTGGATTGGTGGCAAAAGCAGGATATCAAAATGCTGAAAAAAATTATTCAACTATGTCTTGACATTTGTAAAGAACCTACAAAAGGGATAGGGAAACCTGAACCATTAAGATTTGAATTATAGGGTTATTGGTCAAGACGCATCAATCAAGAGCATCGAATCATCTATACATTTGATGAAGAGCAGGTCACCATTACACAGTGTCGATTGCACTATCACAAATGATGACGGTTATTGGGATTTGATTTTGGGGCGATCGCTTTTATTGGGATGAATAAATTGGCGATTCTGATTAAAAAAAAGGAGAAATGATTTTTATGCAAAGTCGAATAACTATTCATCCAGACATTTGTAACGGCAGACCGATCATTGCTAACACTCGAATTACTGTCCAAACAGTCATAGAATTTTTAGGTGCAGGTGACTCCATCGAAGAAGTGCTTGAAGAATATCCATCACTACAAAGAGAAGATATTTATGCCTGTATGCAATTTGCAGCAAAACTGATGGCAAATCACTACGAAGTGAGAAAAGTTGCATGAATGCGTTTCTGTTTGATGAGAACTTACCAGCTAAAGTTCTATTTACCCCATCTTTACCCATCATCCATGTTTCAACGTTAGGCAACAGTCCAAGTGATTCTCAAATTTGGCAATATGCAAAGGACAAAGAATTAGTGATTGTTACCAAAGATGTAGACTTTTCAGATCGATTGATGCTCGACTTGTCTCCACCCAAAGTAGTCCATCTACGCTTTGGAAATATGCGAAAAAGTGTATTTCATTTGTTTCTGGCTAGTGTTTGGACTCAAGTTGAAGATTTAGTCACCGATCTCAAACTAATCAATGTTTACTTGGATCGGATTGAAGCGTTCAAATAGACTGAGATTTGTTTTAGGCGATCGCAGTTTTTAGATATTGAGTTTGGGGCGATCGCTATTCCCAGAACGTCTCATTTAATAATGAGTCAATATCGCGGTTA
>CAZLKI010000283.1:0-1087 GCA_964560035.1 uncultured Synechococcus sp. | reverse complement strand
TGAGATTTGTTTTAGGCGATCGCAGTTTTTAGATATTGAGTTTGGGGCGATCGCTCTATTAGCTAGCCTTGAAAGATTCTTTTGGAGCAGGCGCACCGCGTAACATTCCTTCAGTACTCAAATCCTCATCAAGATCTTCCCAATGAATTCCATAACCACCACCACAAATTTCCCACTTAGCACGTTGCTCAATAGTTCCATTTAATAGTCTTGGATACCAAACTAAAGGAACTACAATTGTCCTTCCATCCATTAAATCAACGCTAATCGTATCTTCAGTAAGTTCAACATTTTTGACTCTTTCATCGGTCTTAATTGCCAAAATACTCATGCCAAGCCTCCAGTAGTTGGATTTGATGTTCCAGTACTATAGATTGTAGGTTTCTTAACTCTTTAGCTGGAAATCCAATATTTTGAGCTAGACTGACCGACTGCAACCAAAATTTAGCTGATAAGTTATCACGATCGATATGGACGTGCGGCGATTTATTAGGTTCATGACTGTAAAAATAGAAGCGATATGCACCAATCCTTAAAACCACTGGCATGATTTACAAGTAACCTAAAGCTTAATTAAAGTAAATGTAGCAGTACTAGCGATCGCAGTTTGTGAAAATTGAATTAAAGGCGATCGCTTTTATTTGGATGGGTGATTTGGCGATCTCAGTTCGTGAAGATTGAATTAGAGGCGATCGCACGGCGTTATGCCATACCTTTAGTAACCTGTGATGGCAAAATTTTAAACTATCCCCACTTGAATACAATTTGGCAATCAAAATGAAACCCTAGAGAGTACCTGCAAATAGCAATTGCAAATTCAAATTTTGACGAGATAACTGATGTTACGCAGAACAATTTGATTCGATCAACGGTTTAAGTAGGGTTGTACTCAATTAAAGCTTTAAACCTTGTGGTATTTGCCTCTTTGAAACCCAGTGAAACGGCTACGACCTTGACATAATACAAAAATAATGGGATAACAAAAAGTAAATTAGCCAGAAAGAAAAAAGATGTCAGCAACATTAATAAAGGTAGAAGGAAGAACAGTAAAAATAGAACTGACGATAGAACTAAGTGCATCAATGTT
>CAZLKI010000282.1:0-4045 GCA_964560035.1 uncultured Synechococcus sp. | reverse complement strand
GGCTATTAAAAGCCCACATTGTACCTGTACTCAGGTCAGTGTTGGGTAATTTACTCTAAGTTTAGATAATTTGAGCTATTAGTAAAGAAGTGAATAAACGCGATCGGTGTATGATTGAGATAAAGTAACATTTGATTAAGTGAATTATGAGCAACCCTTTAACTCGTGCTTTCTTTATCGGTAGAGCTACTGCCGAGGCAATAATCGAACAATTAGAAGATACTCTAACTGATGCTCTTAGTGCCGTTGGTAAATTCGATGCCGAGCAAAGAGAAAAAATTAGAACCTTCACAGATACAGTTATCGAAAAAGCCGATCGCGCCGAAGGAGAAACTGTAATTAAATCCCCTGATATAGATTTACAAGAAGTCATAGACAAGCTCAGGGCTGAAATCGCCAATCTAAGAGCTGAACTGCAAGAATATCGTAATAGCCAACTTTAGTTTCAGATTTAATTTATAGATCTGTTACTGATTAAATCCTACTAATTAATCCTACCAATTAATAAGAGCAGCAGAGGCGATCGCTAATGGATGTGCCCATCTAAATAAAACCACAGCGATCGCTACCCCAATATACGCAGGACGTAAAAATTCCTCTAGTTTTAATTCTTGTTTGCCTTGAAAAATTGCTAAAAACGGCATAACCGAAGTCCGATTTTTAACTTCCAGAAAAGCCTCACCATATCTTTTTTCTAAGCGGCGATCGCCATGCCACACGCCAAATAGATGATGCAAAATCAGCCCTAATGAAGTCACGATCGTAAAGCTAGAACCAATCCATAATGTATGGGCAATACACCAAATCACCTGCCCTACCATCTGCGGATGTCGCGAAATTCTGATGATTCCTGTCTCATAAAGATGCACTTGGGGCTTTTGGATCGCCGCAACTTCGAGCAGATTGAAGGTCGCAGGATAAAGGAATATAAAAGAAATCGCTGTCAGCACCGACACTACAGTTTGAATTCCAGTTAGATCTTGTGCGTTCCAAACGATTAAGCCATCGTAGCGATGATTAAAAAAGTAAATTAACATTACTGTCGCCAAAGTTAAGCTGACCAAAGCAAAAATCACTCGATATGCCCTTGCCCCGATCGCTACTTCTGCCTTGATTCTTAAAGCTGCTAAACCACTGTGGGCGATCGCAAAGCTTAAAATTAGACCCAACATAATGAAGTGAGATTGATACTCAAATAAAGACTGCATGAAGATCTTGATAATAATTTATTGATTATTTATGTAGACAGAGGAACGAATTACCATCATAACTATAGCTCTACAATCACGGGGGTATGATCGCTAGGCTGAGGATTTTTGCGGGGGCTAATATCAATTTCACAACTGAGCGCGCGATCGTACAAGTCTGCCGTTAGATAATGATGATCGATCCGCCAACCATGATTGCGCCGAAATGAACCCGCCCGATAATCCCACCAGCTATAGTAGCCATCGTCAGATTGAAACTTCCTAAATACATCTTTAAATCCCAAATCGAGAATCTCCTGTAATGCCGCTCTTTCAATGTCTGATGCCATAACTTTGGTCGCGCGATCGCTCGGATCGTGAATGTCTATATCTTCAAGGGCGATGTTAATATCTCCACAAATTAAGATATTTTTTTCTTGTTTGAGCGCTTCTTGCAGATAAGATTTTAATAATGCCAACCACTTTAATTTATATTCGTATTTTTCTGAAGCGATCGCCGAACCATTGGGAACGTATATATTAATAACCCTAACATCTGCAATTACCCCAGAGATCAAGCGTTTTTGCGACTCTAGTTCGGGAGCGACATCCGTTAAAAGCGATGAAAACCCTGTGCGGATACTAGTTAATTCTTGTCGAGCAATCAACGCTACACCGTTATAGGATTTTTGCCCGTAAATATAGACAAAATGACCCAATTCGGTAAAAGCAGTTAGAGGAAAATCAGCGTCCGATACCTTAGTTTCTTGGAGGCAGAGAATATCTATATACGGTCTACTTTGCAGCCAAGCGATCGCCTGATCTAAGCGACTCCGAATTGAATTGACGTTCCAAGTCGCGATTTGCATACTTAATCTAGTTTTTTAGGATGATACGCTCTATTAGAATATTCTGAATTTAGGGCTAGCATAGAAAATTAGCATAGAAGACTAACCATGAGAGAGAGTTTTTTTAATCACCGCCACCCTCTGGATCTCCTATTTGGGCTGATGGGCACAAGTCCGCCAGAGCACAATTTTCACAATCAGGCTTTCGGGCTTTACAAATTGCTCGACCGTGATAAATTAGCCGAATAGACCAGTTTTCCCAATCTTCTTGGGGCAGTAAACTAATTAAATCTCTTTCAATTTTAATTGGGTCTACGTGTTTAGTTAAGCCTAACCTGCCTGAAAGCCTACGCACATGAGTATCTACAGTGACACCTGCATTAATCCCAAAAGCGTGTGCCAGAACGACATTAGCAGTTTTACGGGCGGCACCGGGGAGCTTTAGAATTTCTGCCATCGTTTGCGGTACTTGCCCTCCATGATTTTGCATTAGCAAAGCACAGGTAGCTTGAATATTTTTAGCTTTATTGCGGTAAAAACCCGTAGAGCGGACTAATTCTGTAATTTCTTCTAGATCTGCCGCAGCCATAGATTGGGCATCTGGAAATTTCCGAAACAATTCAGCCGTGACAATATTTACCCGTTCATCCGTACATTGCGCCGAGAGAATGACGGCAACCAATAACTGCATGGGAGTTTCGTAATTCAAAGTACAGGGAGCATCGGGGTAAAGCCGTTTTAAGCGTACTAAAATTTCCAGAGCTCGAATTTTAGTGGCATATTTTTTAGTAGCGATACCCATGATTTACTTTAAGAAAAATTAGGCTAGAAGGTCTACGCTAAGGCTGAGGTGAGTATGAAAGCAGACTACCATCTTGTCCTAAAATATAGCCGCGATCGCCACCTACAAATAAAATACTGTAGAAATTAGCTCCAGAGCGTTCCAAAGATTCATCCCTGACCCAAGTTTTACCCGCATCTTGACTGTGAATCAAAATCGAGTTACCACCTGTGACCCAAACATTTTGCTCATCTTGATAGGCTAAATCCAAAAATCCTATACCTTTAGCTGCTTTTGGAAACTGTGGTTTTTCCCAACTATCAACCGTAGATGACTTACTAAATTGCAACTGTCCGCCCCGATTTAACATCCAAACTCTGCCATCAGGGGCATAACCCATTTTTTGGACTCGTCTAGAGCTATTACGATTGTGTTGTGTCCAAGCGGCATCACTGGGCGACCATGTAGAGTAAAAATTACCCTTGGCAGACACGGCAATGTATCTACCATCTGGGGCGCGATAGAGATTGCGAACTGCTCCTACGGCTTGAGTTACCAATGCTTTCCAGTTTTGTCCGCGATCGCTAGTACGATAAATTGCCCCCACATCCGTTGCCATCTCCGCAGATTGAGAATCTAGAGCTTTAATTAAGGCAGGATCGCCGGGTAGCTTAGAACTCAAACCAATTCTCGTCCAAGACTTACCGCTATCTTCAGTATGCAAAAGTAAAGAAGGCTTACCTGCAATCCAGCCCTCATCACCGACAAAGCTCACCGATACAAATCGATAAATTCCATCTCCAAGTTCTAGGTTTCTGGGTTCCCATGTCTTACCACCATCCTTGGTTTCCAATAATACTCCCTCTGTACCTACTAGCCAACCGCTATCAGGGTTAGAGCCACTAAAGGCAATATCTAAAAGAGTGGCTTTAGTGGGAAGCTCGACTTTTTTCCAAGTTCCAGACTGGAAAGTCTCAGAATTTAGTCCAGAAGCGATTCCTGTTGGGATGCTTGCCGCCGACTGCTCTGGAACACCTACAAATGTGAGATTAATGAGTAAAAGAAGAGCAAGAAAAATGGAACGCAGATATTTTTTCACCAGAAAAATTCCTATTTTGTTGATATTTGAAAGTTACAAAAAAAGTTGAAAGCGATCGCAAGCTAAAGAGCAAATTAATGCTAAAAAATCAAGTTAAAAATTAAACTAAAAATTAATCAAGAGCGTAAAG
>CAZLKI010000281.1:0-4068 GCA_964560035.1 uncultured Synechococcus sp. | reverse complement strand
TGGGTAAATAATTATTAATCTGGCTAATTAAGCTCTGGCTTACTAAGTTTTGACATTGGGCGATCGCTAAGTTAACTCCACACATACATCAAATTTTATAAATCGGCGATCGCCTTCCTACGGATGCAGCAGGGAAATACAATTAGTAAACCTCGTCATGCCTTCCAACATCAAGCAAAATGACTAGATCGTCTTCAACGCAAAAGATAATTCGCCAATCATAGCCGCACTTACATGCCAATAAGCCTGCTAACTCTCTCTGCAAAAAATGGGTTTCAAGTTTAGGGAGAAAAATATCTTGTTGTAAAAGACTTGTTGTAAAAGAATTAGTGCTGATTCTACTTGTTCTTGCAGTTTAGAGTTACGCTTTGCAAATCGTCGTGGTGAGCGTCTAAATTTTGGCTAGAGCACCAATTTTTTTATTCTTCTAAATCTAAATTAAGGTATTCGCGCAAATCAGCGATCGCCTCCTCAGCCGTCATTGACTTCAATTTCCTCGATTTAAAGTCTGCTATGGTCTTTTGAGCATCACTGGCAATTTCTTGACGACGGCGAACAATCATTCTTTCTTTAAAAATATCTACTAACATTTCTTGTTGTTCGTTAGTTAGCTGGTTTGCCAACTCCAAGACTTTATCTAAAGTAACGATGAGATTTCTATTTACTTTTAGGGCTTGATGTCAATCATGTTAACAAAATACATTTAACTTATTTTTCTTGCTTTAAAGAATCCGTTGCAATCTTTTTATCTCCCAATAGTAACTGGATTAGGGGATTCACGGCTTTATCAGCATTATTAGCTTTATCAGACTCTATAGCGATCGGAGCTTTTTCGGCGGCGGCAAACTCTAAAGTAGATCCCGATGAAACTAGCCCAGTTAAGCCTTGAACTAAATTACGAATATTAGACCGAAACTTTGGATCGCCTGTAAGCTCGTCTAGATCGCTAGAAATTTTTTGAGCGTTAGCAAAGGTGATACGGGCGGCATCGAGAGTAGCTCTTAAGGAGGCAAGGGTTTCGGGATTATTAATTTCTTTGGAGGCTGTGCGTAAGTTTTCGGCAGTCGCGGCGGCAGTTTCGGATAATTTTTTAAGATTTCCAATAAATTCGCCATCGGCTAGGAGGGGTTTAGCACTGGCTAATAGAGTTTGGGCTTCTTTCGAGGTGTCACTGATACTTTGCAATGTATTTGCTAGATTCTGGCGATTGGATGCTAAAAAGTCTTGAGCAGTTGTAGCAGTATTCCCGACCCGAACCGCAGCGTTGCTAATTTTATTGGCGGTTTCACCAAATTGATCTAGTTGTTTATCTACACCTGAGACTACGGTTGTCACGCGATCGGATAATTTTTTAATACTTTTTGCCGCTTCAGTTGTAGTTTTTAAGGTATTGCTTAAGGTGCCAATTAGATTGCTGTCGTTAACTTGGCGTAAGGCGGCGGATGTTTGTCTCAAAAGCTTGGTTAAGCTTACACCTACCCTGCCATCAATACTTTTACCATTACAGACAACAATTAGATCGTTACAGTTTTTACTCAATGGCGTAAGGCTTTCGTCTTTACCCAGATCGGTTTGGGGCAGGATATCTATAACTGTACTGCTAATAAAACCGCTTTGAGTAGTTTCAATAATTGATTGACGCGGAATAATTAAACTGGGATTGGCGATCGCCACTGTAATAATTGCCCCATCGTTTTGCACATTTAGGCTTTGCACCTTGCCAACTTGGACACCGCGAAATCTGACGTTAGAACCAACATCAAGCCCACTGGCATCGGGAAATTTAATGTCAAAGACGAAACCTGTTTCTCCCAATTTCACGCCTTTGAGCCATAAAATAATCCCACCGAATACGCCGATCCCCAATAAAATTAAAATGCCGAGGGAACCTTCTCTTACTGCCTTTGCTTGCATGATGTCTATACCTCTCTAAACTTTGGACACAATCTGGATCGGACCTTCTCTACTTCCACTTAGGAATTGTTGCACATATGGATCGTCAGTGGTGTCGATTTCAGCCACAGTTCCTTGCCAGCGCACGTGACCCTCGTATAACATCACTACGCGATCGGCAGTACGGCGAATTGTACTTTCTTGATGGGTGACGACAATATAGCTATCGCAGACTTGCTGTTCGGTTTTTAGGGAACGAATTAAATCTTCAATGATTGTCGATGCTACAGGGTCTAATCCTGCTGTGGGCTCATCGTAGAGCAGAATCTTTTTAGCTTCTTCATGGACACTAGAATCTTCTAAGATTGCACGGGCAAAACTGACTCGTTTTCGCATTCCGCCTGAAAGCTGACTGGGATAGCGATCGCTTATATTGGGCAGTCCTACCATTGCTAACTTTTGTTCGACCAATTCTGAAATTTTGCGATAGGGCAATCGAGAATGTTCAAATAAAGAAAATCCAACATTTTGCTCTACTGTTAATGAGTCAAATAATGCCGCTTGCTGAAATACCATGCCAATATGCACATCATCGTCGGTGCCAGCAATACTGTGTAAAGGTTTCCCGTTGACTAAAACTTTACCTGCATCGGGTTGAAGCAATCCTGAAATGATCCTGAGAATTGTCGATTTGCCCGTGCCTGAAGGTCCGATTACGGCGATCGCTTCTCCTGCGTATACCGTTAAATCGATACCATCTAAAATTACGGTATTACCAAAACTTTTATGAATCCCCTGTAACTCTAAAAGCGGAGTAGATGGAACGAGCGTACTTATGATTTCTTCTGCGAATGGCTCTGACACTTGAGGTAATTTCTAGAAGGTAATTGAGAGTCAACAAAAACTTTGCTTATCTTAGTCCAGATTTTTAATTTGCGATCGCTTCAAAATTTCTTAAATAAAAAGTTTTGCAACAAAAACAAACTACTGTAAAACTAGAAGATCTTTTTAAGACTTATAGGACTTACGCAGTGTAAAAAGAAAACCTATATTTAAAGGGGTTTTGGGGCACAGCCCCAATTGAGGGCTTCGCCCTCAAACTCCATCCCGATAAGTTTCTGTGAATTTGAGTGCGTAAGTCCTAACTTAAATAAGTTTTTGATTTTAAGAGTTACCAGAGATTTTTAATCTTGACCAAAACAATTTTATGATCGTAGAAGTGGCATATTGAGCCATGATAGTATTGAAGACAAATCAATTAAGGGTGCGAAAGTTATGGGACTATTAGATCGTATCGGCATGGTGGCTAAGTCAAACCTGAATGCTTTAGTCACAGCAGCAGAAGATCCAGAAAAGATTTTAGAGCAGACAATCATTGATATGCAGGAAGACCTAGTGCAATTGCGTCAGGCAGTAGCACAGTCAATGGCAGCATTAAAGAGACAAGAACAACAATATATCCAAGCTCAAACCCAATCAACCGAGTGGGAAAAGCGCGCAATGTTGGCTTTACAAAAAGGCGATGAAGGCTTGGCAAGAGAAGCTCTAACTCGTAAAAAAAGTCATGCTGATACGGCTGGTGCCCTCAAAGGTGGTGTAGATCAACAAACTACCCAAGTAGATTCACTTAAGCGCAACTTGATCTCTATTGAAAGCAAAATTTCTGAAGCTAAAACTAAGAAAGAAATGCTCAAGGCGAGAATTCAATCGGCAAAAGCTCAGGAAAATATCAACAATATGTTGGGCAAGGTAAGTACCAACTCAGCCTCGGCGGTATTTGAGCGCATGGAAGAGCGGGTTTTAATGGCAGAAGCAAAAGCCAGTGCCAGTTCCGAATTGGGTATGGATAACTTAGAATCTCAATTTGCAGCGTTAGAGTCAGGATCTGGAAGTAGTGCTGTTGATGAAGAACTAGAAGCAATGAAGGCGCAAATGTCACTGTCTGCAGCCAAAACTACTGGAGCTTTACCTCCTGCTGATGCCAATAAACCATCGGTTGGAAACATGATTGATTCTGAACTTGATGCGTTACGCAAGCAAATGGACAAATAGTAAATTTTAATAACTTCTGTTTGATAATCTCTAAAGGTTTTCAATAATACTGTCAAGATTGGTAGATTTACTCTATCAGTCTTGATTTTTTATAGAAATAGCCGTAAAACCCAACGGTTTTAA
>CAZLKI010000280.1:0-4101 GCA_964560035.1 uncultured Synechococcus sp. | reverse complement strand
GCTGTTTTCACCATCGCATTACATAAGGACAAAAATAGTACCTTAGCATTTGATAATAGTACATTACTCTGATCGCAAGGTCAGAATTACAATGGCGGTTACCCTAAATAGTGGCGATCGCTTGATTCAGATATAGCAGTTTTTCTAGTAAATCATCATCTTTGATAGTTTCGGCACTGTGTTTTTTGATAACCCCTCATTCAGTTAGCGGAGATCCCGCCCAAAAGGTAAAAGGGCTAATGGAGCCAATTTAATATGCTGCCACGCAAAAGGAATGCCAATTATCGAGATAAATAAAGGAATAGCAATGGTAATGTGAGCTAGGGCGATCGCCCACCCAAACAATATCAGCCAGATAATATTAAATATTAGACTTAGTGGATTATTGGCAAAACGAGACTCCACTAGCTCCTTGCCAAAAGGTGTCATTACTGCTGCCCCAAGTTTCATCAATTGCAATCCGAAAGGAATACCAATGATGCTGAGGCAAAGAAGCAAACCTCCAAAAATATAAGCAATACCTGTGATGAATCCTCCACAGATCAGCCAAAGAATATTTAAAATTAAGCTCATTTTTTACGCTCTGTAGAATACTTCAAACCAAGCCTGCGATCGCTATTCATATACTTCTCTCACGTTCTAGCGATTGTCTTAAAAGTCAATGCCAAAAATCAATTTGATATGGTTGTGGAGATTAAAATCAAGACAATGTGAACCAAGACCATTACTGGACTCAGAATAAGGAATTACAGCAGTTTTTGAGCGAACCCACTACAAAAAGGTCTCAGGGGTTACTCCACCTGAGCTTCAGCATTTTAGCTTTGGCACAACCGACTGTAAGTTATTGATAATCGCTTAACTTAGAAAGAATGATGGTTCGAGGTCATTTGACAAATCAACAAAGCCCATTAATGAAACTATTCTTAACGAAAATAGAGGATTTTCCAAAAGCACCTTATCAATCATTTTTTGTTAATTTACTGAGGTTGAGAAATTACAGTTATTGCTTTTATCTTCCTATGCTGTCGTAGTCTCAGCTATCCGCCAAGGAGTTTTGTGCTTGACCATAGCATTGAGGATAATCAAGAGCTTGTGCATACAGGCAGTTAGAGCTACTTTTTTAAGCTTACCTCGTTCAATTAGAGAATTATAGAAGTTGCGAATTACGGGATTATGGCGAGTTGCAACCAGAGCAGCCATGTAAAGTACAGAACGAACTTGTGCCCTACCACCAGTAATTCTGCGTTTGCCACGCATCTTCCCACTATCGCAATTCATCGGTGCTAGTCCCACCAAACTAGAAATTTGCTTTGAACTGAGACTGCCTAGTTCTGGTAAAGCTGATATGAGGGTGGTTGCTACAACTTTGCCAACACCTGGAACAGTGGTCAAAATTTGTTGCTGTTCAGACCAAAGCAAACATTCTTTCACCTGCTGAGCAATTTGTTCATCCAACCCTCTCAGCCGTTGATTCAACCACTCAATATTAGCTTCAATGTCTTCTCTGGCTTTTCCACGAATCGCACTTAAACGGTTGCGCTCTGCTGTCAGCATCTCTACAATCTGGCGACGACGGGTGACTAGATCATTTAACTGACGAGTCTCTTCTGCCGCCATTGTGCGTAATTCGGGAAGGATCGCTTCGCCGAAAAATGCCAGAATCTTGGCATCTACTTTGTCAGTTTTTGCCAATTGATTTGTGGCTTTGGCGAAGTTGCGTGATTGTCTTGGGTTGATTACTACCACAGGAAATCCAGCTTGATGTAATGTCAAGGCTGCGGTTAATTCCATCCCTCCCGTTGCTTCAAGAATTATTCTTCCTACTTCAGTTGGAACGGGTAGTTGCTTGATTAAATACTTCACTCCCACTTCGTTATTTCGCAGACGTAATATCACTCCTTGAGGACGAATATGTACATCTAACCAATCTTTGCAAACATCAATACCTACCCATATTTGACTCATCTTTTTCTCCATTTAGCTTGAAAATAACAGAAAATCTCATCCTTGCCTGATACGGGTTCCTATGTCCCAGGCGATTGTTCGAGTTTGATTCCATCATTGTTTGGATGTGGTGACCCTCGCTAGAACACGATCTCTATGACCTTAGGGGGAACGGTCTACCACTTCTCTAAGATACAAGGGGATATCCTAGAACATCGGGGTGCTTACTGAGATGTATTGCGTTTTCAATTATTGGCACTGGTTCCGCTGAGTGAGGAGAGTTAGAGTCATCATATATGTGTATATTACAGGGATTCAGTAGTCTAGCAACTCTGAACTGGGTTGCCTATGCTCCAGATTTTTCAACGTCTATACAATCGTTATTCATGTATCGGCAATGGATCTACGCATACTTATTAGAGAATTTTCATATTTCTATCTATATGCCATTAAAATACCTAAACAATATCTTAATGATGCTTAATAGATATTTTTTAGATATTACATTGACATTTTATTGGAATCTAAACTATATATATTAGATATCTATATTCAATTAAAGAAATCAAATGATTATTGCCTGTGGCGGAATTAAAGGCGGAGTTGGAAAAACTACTATCGCCACTAATTTAGCAATTATTCGGGCTGCTACTGGTTCAGATGTTTTGTTAGTCGATGCGGACGATCAAGAAACCTCTAGCGACTTTACGATTGTTCGCAATGAAACTTTGGCAGATAAAGGCGGGGCTGGTTATACCTCAGTAAAACTACATGGCGCAGCCGTCCGATCTGATACCTTAAAACTTTCCAGTAAATATAGCGACATTATTATTGATGTTGGCGGACGTGATACCGCAGGACAACGCGCTGCCCTCTCTGTTGCTGATGTTTACATCGTCCCATTTTTACCAGCCAGTTTCGATGTCTGGTCACTGGAAAAAGTAAGTACCTTAGTTCAAGAGGCGATCGCCTTTAACCCAGAACTCAAAGCCTATTGCCTATTAAATAGAGCCGATGCCCAAGGCAAAGACAACGAAGAAGCGATCGAGATTGCCAACGATATTAAAGGACTCGCTTACCTTAAAGCATCCCTCGGCAACCGTAAAGCTTTCCGTAGTGCCTCTGCTCAAGGCTTAGCCGTCACAGAGTTAAAACCCTTTGACCCCAAAGCCGTAGCAGAAATTACAGTTTTATACGAAAGCATCTTTTCTATATCTAATTGATATTATTTAGATATCCAAACAGCATCTTTCTAATATTCAAATCATATCTAACGAATATCTATTTAGACTCATTTAGAGGTAAATTTCATGCCAGTAAAAAAGAAACCAATCGCCTCAACAGTTGATGAATTTATTGGACAAGGAGGACTTCCCCCCGCCGATATTCATACCGAATCAACCACCGCCAAAGAAAAAGCCCTGAAGCTCCGCCTCGATGAATCCTTACTTAAAGAGATCGATGAGATCATTAATAGTAAGCGTCCATCCCCAAGTAGACATCATTGGATCGTCTCAGCGATCGTGGAAAAACTGGATCGCGAGAAGTTAAAAGCATATCAAAGTGATATCTAAAAGGTGCTATTTCAACCCTTTTTAGATATCTTAATGGAGTCTAAAAAGCATCATTCTGATATTTTCTAAATTGTAAATCTATCCTACAGATACTACTCCAATGCTTTAATCCAATTCGACTAGTTTCGCTTCCTATGGCTTTTTCTTCAACAAGGCAAAACATCAGAATATAAAGAGATCCAAGGTTTTATTAGAACCCTAGAAGACAAAAGCCAGAAATATTAAGACCGTTTGCGGGAACCGCAATTAGCCCCAAATCTAATACCGTATTCTTTCCAAGATTTTAAGAGCTTGCCGATTTTTGATTTTGCCTGCTTTCTTGGACTGCGATCGTATGTTCTAGAGACAACCTACTGAAAATTATCAATTTCTAACCAGAAATATACCCTTCCTAACAATCAGTATCTTCTTAAGGGAGAAGATGGGCTTGTCACCGTATTAAACCTTATAGGTCAAGAGTTTGTGCCTTTTTGTCCAGAAGACTGGACGTCTTAAAGCTGTTTACGGTTCCGTTGCTACTCCAACCCCGTAAGTTGCCTGAAATATCGTAGGTATATTCGGTGCGATTGTTCAGAGCATCTAT
>CAZLKI010000279.1:0-4105 GCA_964560035.1 uncultured Synechococcus sp. | reverse complement strand
CTGATGATATCAGAGCAGATTCGCAGACTATGGATACCATCAACACTTCACCCGACAAGCAGAATGCAAAGATATCTTCTGACAGAAAAGTTGATAAACTAATGCGGGACTATATGCGAACACAAACAGAAATATTTAAGAAATATTCAACAGACGAAGACTTTAAAAGACGATATCAGGAATTTATTTTTAATACCCTTTGGCAGAATCAAGACGAAGCAGTATAAAAAAACACTTACTGGTCGAATCTCCATCCAAGTGCAAAACCATCCAGGCAATTCTAGGCAGCGAATAGCAAGTGAAAGCATCCTTTGGTCACTATACGGAATTTGCTAAACATATCTTAGGGTTGCCCTGACTAAGAACTTACGAAAATTGTGCAGAAGTGAAGAGATTAAGTTGATTAGTAATAATCTTAGTAGTTAATATTGAATTTTCATTTTTAACCCTTTTTCCATAATACAAAAGCTCCTTTGCTTTAGTAGAGTTTTCTTCAAGAGGCGGCTCATCTGACCAATTACCTGCTTGAACAGGCTTGCAAAATATCATTTCTAGTCCTGCATTTGAACACATTTTAATGAAATCTTCGCGTAAATATCTGCGATCGCGAACAACAAGTTCACATGGAAGTCCAGACAAATCAAACTGCTCTTTTCGATAAACAATATTTGTATCAATATCAATTAAGTAATAATCAGGATTAAATATCTGCCCCGAGTCTTGCATGGTTGTGCTAGGGGGTAAATCTAACAAAGTTTTTGTAGATTGATAAAGGTTAACTTTGTGTTCCTCTTTTGCTCGATCTAAAGTAGGTCTGAAATTAAGGACAGAGATTAGAACAAAGCCTCCTACCTTAACGTGTCGAACTAAGTTCTCCAGAATTTCAGTATTGTCTCGCTCAATTGGAAATGAACCAATTACATCATAGAGGCATATCGCTGCATCAAATCCCATCTCTAAATTGATTTTTCTACAATCACCATTCCTAAAAGTTAAATTATTTAGGCTGAGTTGCTGAGCCTGATCATTGGCTTTATTGATGAGAGGTTCAACAAAATCAACACCAGTAACATTACACCCCTTCTGGGCAAGTTCAATGGCATGACGACCAGAACCACAACCAAAATCAAGGACATTATCTCCATGTTTAACCATATGCAAATCAAAGATATACTCAACTTCCTCACTCGTATGCTTAGTCCACGAATGAGCTAGATCAAGCGTCATGCCTGCATATGCTCTTTGAACAATTTGGTCTGCATCTGCCAAAATGACATTTAGTTCTTCAGGCATTAATGGAAATTCATTTTGTTCACGAAATGTAAAAGCAAACCATTCTTGACCATGTTCTAGATTTCCAAGCTTCCACTCTTTTTCCCAATCCGAGTTTTTTTTAAGGAAAAATTCAGAAGTGTCCACGTAAAATTCAGTATTGATCGCACTAATATCTTGATTAAATGTTGGATCAGCTTTCTTAATATAATTAATGTCTTGTTTGCCAGCATTCAAGACTTCACCCCCAAAATTTTGAATATAGTTTGGATCACATCGTCTACGGGTTGCTTTTTCTAATGCTTTGACAGCATACGGATTAGCAGTCACTATGCCCCATGCATAATGATCAGAAAACCCCCAGATTCCATTAAGGAGTCTTTTAGCAATGCCATGATGCCGATACTCTTTGTGAACGACAAGTTGTGTAACCCAAGAGACTAATCCCTTGTATGGAATTGTTAGCTGCTTGGCAAAGGCATAGCCAACAATAGCCTCATTATGTTTTGCGATCGCTACTTGACTATTTGATCCAGCTATTAAATCTTGAAGCCTAGCTGATGAAAGTTTAATGGAATGCCCAGGCTTTACCCCATTCTTGCTCCATTTACCATAGTGTTCGGAGTATAGTTGAGCACATTCCTCAAGAATATCGTCTGAGATGTCAGATGGATTAAGCCATTCAAGCTTTACATTTGGTGGAATTGGTAAAGCCCAATCAGGGTTACTAAGCATATCAAGTAAATTCTTGAGTAAATATTATTTTCAGTTTATGGGTTCCAGTAAATGAGGTCAACAAGATCATTCTGGCTCGCTGCTTCCTTCCAAGACAAAGCTTTTAGTGGCAGGGTACTTCTGGAACCACAAATCAAGTACATCATGGAGATGTTTTGCATACCTAAAATGCGATCCAGTTCCTGTTCGTAGCTCTCCTTCATAAATAAATTTATCACCTGTGGTCAAATGTTCAAAGGGGAACTGCGTGCCAAGCAATAACCAGTAGATATAAGTGTAGTCATGATTAAGCATCAAGTTATGGGCACTAGATAAAGACTGCTCACCAATACCACTCAGGTTTTGAAGTAGCTTTTGATTAGTAGAATATTCCTGTAGATTCTCGGGAATTTGATCGAGGGCTGCATAAAACCCTTGGGGTACAAGTGGACAGTACTTTGACCCAGTTCTATGACGGTTTAAATCTCGGATTTCTGCAAAAGCAACGGCACTCCAGCCGAAGCGTACTGATAGTCTTTGGAGGCTATTCCCTACCCACGAGTAGCGATTATCGTGAAATTGCAGAGATTCTACAATGTTATCTTCTTGAATGTCTGAAGTAGCTATCACCTCTAGGAATGCCTTGCATGGGGCAGCAATGGAACCGCTTAAATCTGAACTTGGATCTAGTAAATGGGGGAATGGGAGTAAAGAAGCTTTTTTTACTAAGTCCTTAAACTCTTGCTGTAAACCTTGAACAATTGACGTTCTTTCAACTGCGTGTTTAATCATTCGAGAAGTTGATAGACTTAACTCTTGTTTAATTTTTTCTCCAAGCAGCTTTGGTTCTTTTAACGGACTCGAAAGTAAGTACTGACATAATTGCACCCATCCTCTTGCCGACATACTCAGCATCATATTTGTGGAAGCAGCAATTGGTAAAAAGTACCTAGCTCGATCAAATGCATAGTTTCTTAGCATTCTGCCTACTTTTTTTTGCGAACTTTCAGAGTTTTCAGTTAAAAGAGAAGCTGGAATTTTAGTAACTTCTGGATTTTTTTTAGCGATCTCCTCCCAAAAATTCAATGCCGCACCATAACTTTTAAAGGCTTGTTTAATGAATTTATCCCATTCACTAATTTGCTCAGGTGGAATACCTAAAATTTCTGGAGAAATTACACTGTCAGGTGAAATCTTAATGTATCTAGTAGAAGATTCTTGCCCACCAGCAGTTGGACATAATGACCAAATGTAATATGCAAGCCAGATTGAGATGTCATCAATGAAAATTGCTACAGGAACCATATCTAAGATTGATTGATGACCGTAGTCAACCATCCGAAAAATTGAGTCCACAGAAGCATCTGGATTAGCAAAATCAATCCTGCTAATAATTGCTTCTAACCCCTCATTGTTACGGGAATATCTAGCTCCAGTTGCAGCTAATAGCTCAGGAGTTAATGCAGGTCTTCCCTGAGCATCAGATGCAGAGGAAGGTCTAATAGCGACTTGTGTTACTTTCATTAACTTCTACTGTAATTTGGTGAGCTAGGCATATTAGTTTATCATTACAAAGGCTTTTTAGGCTCATCCTTGAGTGTTCAGACTAGGGCAACCGCATAAAAAAGCGATAAAATTAGAAGAAAATAAAAAAGATAAGTCGCAATGAATAGCCCGATCTCACTAAGTTTGCTGAGCCATTTTGAGGGAGTAGAAGATCCAAAAGATCATCGAGAGAAAGAGCATATTTTGCTAGACATAATCGTGATAGCGATTTGTGCGGTTAATAGTGGGAGAGAAAACTAGGAAGACATAGCAATGTTTGACAAATCAAAACAAGAGTGGCTAAGGACATTTCTTAAATTGCCAAACAGAATACCGTGTGATGAAACACTTGCAAGAGTATTTGCGCCATTGAACCCACAACAAATGCAAAATAGCTTTATCAGTTGAGTAAAATCGTCAAGTCAAGTATCGACAATAAGGATTGATTAGAACGTTATAGGCTTGAAATACATCTTATTGGCGATCGCCACCCCAATCAAAGAAACTGATTCACTGCGTTCAGGTAGAGTCGAGGTGAGGTATTATCCTCAGCCCCTCTCTTTTAGATCCGAGC
>CAZLKI010000278.1:3157-4122 GCA_964560035.1 uncultured Synechococcus sp. | reverse complement strand
TCCTCCCGACACCAACCGAAGCAGTATGGTGTGGGAATCCTGCTGCTATAGTTGACTTAATTATGACATTGCTTGAATTACATAATCAAAATAAGGTTCGGCAAGAGCAGCATCATCTTCGCTCATTAACTCTAGCGAAGCACCCTTCAAACAACGTACGGAGTCAGCCATACCATTTACAGGCACACCCAAGGAGTTGTACATTTCTCGTACGCCAATAATGCCGATCATTTCAATTGGGTCTTTATCTCCTGCTAACACACCATAACTAATTAAACGCACGTACCAGCCATAGTCACGGAGACATTGAGCGCGTTGTCTTTGTCCGTAGGCATTACCACCGGGAGCAATGTAGTCGGGATGAAGTTTCCACAACTCCGCACTAGCTTTTTTAATAATTTTGCTTTCATTTTCTGCCAAAGTAGTAGCAACCCGAATTCGTTGCTCACCCGTTCGCAAAAAGTTTTTGATATTCTGAAGCTCGTCTAATGTGGGATAACGGAGTTCATCGTCGGCTTTGAGTAAAACTTGACTAATTACACTCATAAAATTTAATACTCGTAAAATTTGATAAAAACGGGGCAAAGTATATTTATCAGTTTACAGACTCTTGTCCAGATGTTGTAAATCCCGTAATAAAAATCTGCTTAAAGTGCGTTGATAAGTTCCTCTAAAAATCTACTGAAAGCTCAGAATATGGCGATCGCCTCTGTTTAGAAAAATTCGATTAGCAAAAGAATTAAGAAAAAATTAGTAAAAACTGAACGTAAAAAAAGATGGCATTTTGCATCTAACTTTGCATAAAGCCGAAGAAGAAAAGAACAAAGTGTTTAAGGTCAGGCTTGGTTAATTTCTTATCTAATTTTTGTAATTGATTGCTCTTAATTACTAAAGTTAAGCTTAATTACTAATATTTTATTTGAAGAATTAATCTTCCCCTTTTTTATTATTTTTACTCAAAGAAT
>CAZLKI010000278.1:0-3147 GCA_964560035.1 uncultured Synechococcus sp. | reverse complement strand
TTTATTTGCAGCAAAAGAGTAGGCTAAAAACCTAAATAAAAATTAAGCAAAAAAATAGAGGACAAAGATTATTCTCCTTACCCTCAAGTATCCTTATATTTTACAAAGTTACTAATTAAACTTCGTAGGTGGCTTTACCAGTGAATTTGACTGCGATCGGATTGGGATTATCGCCAATCTTACGGCTAACGCTACCGACAGCTACCCGACCAGCATTAACTTTTTCAGGGAAAACGCCATCATTAGGATGTAAATAGACTTGATCGCCATTAGGAAATTCACGCCATACTTTGTAGTTGCTGATTTTGAAAGTACGCAGTTGACGACCCAATGCTAAAGCTTGCTCTTTTTTAGCAAGATACAACAGGTTATCACCTTCGTTCATGGTAGCAGCACCACCAGTAGGCATCTCGAACACTTGTTCCTTGGGGCTATTCCAAGTAATCAAATATTTTTCTTCTAAATAAGCAGCAGACAGTAAACCGCCAGTACTACCACCCCATAGAGGAGTCTTACCAGTAGGTTTGGAGATAGGTACTCCTTGCACGGCAGGAGCATCGGGGAGTTCGGGTACGCTGATGTCCATCATTTCTTGAGGGACTTTAGTCTCTTGGGGTGTTTCTTCGGGCATTTTATATTAATCTCCAAATTTATAGAAACTTTGTTTCTTATCTAGATGCAAACATATCACTAATGCCTACCCCTCCTTCAATAGAACTTAATGATCCTTTACTTAGATCCTTAAAATTTATAATCCTTAAAATTAAAGCCGTAGCCCCACGATCGCTAAATCTCGCTCTATTCGATCTAATTCAGCAACTTTAGGTAAAAATCCCCATTGTTCAAAGCCCAATCCACTAAAAAGTTTGAGACTAGGCTGATTGTGTCCAAAGATAAATCCGAGCAGCGTAGATATACCTAGACTGGGGCTAGTTTGAATGCCGTGAGCTAGTAATAATTTTCCTAAGCCTTGGTTTTGGCGATCGCGATCGATGTAAATGCTAACCTCGGCGGTTTTATGATAGGCAACTCTGCCATAAAAGGGCTGTAAACTAATCCAACCAAAAATTTGACCTAAAAATTGAGAGTCTTCGATCACCCAGATCGGATGAGTTTCAGAATTGTGGCTAAAAAACCAACTGCGTTGACTAAATACCGAGACTAATTCTAAATCGGCTGTGGCTATGCGATCGGGAATTGCGGCATTATAAATCTCGACGATCGCCACTAAATCTTTTTCCTCTGCTTCGCGAATATTTAGACTCATACTTTGTAGTATACGCATCAGTTTCTCAGCTCAACCAATCACTCAATCAGTAAAATATATTTCTAAGTGACATTAAAAGAACAGTAATTCAGAATCGAAACTTATGATTACCACTCCTCAAATCAAATCACCTAACCAAGTTATTATCGAAGTTGAAACAGTTGAATCTGCAGTTAATCTTCCGACCTTAGCCGAACAGCGTATTTTATTGTATGGAATTAGTTGGGATACTTTTGAACGCCTACTTTCAGATATGGGCGATCGCCGCAAAACTTTATTTCACTACATTAACGAAACCTTAGAAATTATGTCTCCCTTATCACTGCATGAAGGCAGCAGCAGGTTCTTCGATCGGTTATTAACCATTTTTGTAGACGAACTAGATCTAGATATGCGCTGTGTAGGATCTTTGCTAATGAAGATTCCAGAGTTAAAAATAGGTGCCGAACCAGACTCGTGTTACTACATCAAAAATGAATTAGCTATCCGCGCCAAACAAAATATACTTATGGGTCGAGATCCTCCCCCCGATCTGGTTTTAGAGGTCGATATCACTAATCCCTCCCATCGCCGTTTGCCCATCTATGCCTTACTCAGTGTGCCTGAAGTTTGGATTTATGATGGCGATCGCCTAGAATTCTTTGCTCTAGAAAATCAACAACAAAATGGAGAATATGTATCGATCGAAACCAGTTTGTCTTTTCCTCTATTACCCGCCACGATTATTACCGAGTATATGCAAAAGCGATTAATATTAGGAGAAAGCAAAACCTTAAAAGAGTTCCGTGCGTGGGTAAGAGATATTAATCAAGTATATTAAGCAATGACTCAATCATCAAATTCTTAACTATCAGCGACAGAAGAACGTCTACGGCGTTGGCGACTGATCTTGGGCAGTGGGACGGCAGATAGAGTTTGTGGTGGAGGTATAGGAGATCTGAGCGATCGCGATTTAGGCATGGATCGAGCATTGAGCGTGTTATATGGGAACGTGAAGGCGAAAATAATCAAGAAATGCTGAAACGAATTACAACATTAGTGGCTTCAGGAGTTAAATTCATCACACTTTTAGCTCTAAATGACGACAGTGCTCCTTTCTACGATCGTAATAATTTCGCGGCGATCGCTGGGTTTGGCGTACCATCCTTTGCCTGTAATCCCGACCTATTCCCAGATTTAATGGCAGCAATAATCAACCGTCAAAATATCAGCCAATGGGCGGCAACCCGCAATATTTCAACTTCTAGGGGGTAAACTATAAACTCTGTCAGTAACCTTACAAAAACTTATTCCTTCTGTACTCCTGATAATTTAATAACCCCAAATTAATGAAGCAAAGACAATTTAGGATAGGGTTAATCTTAAAATTATCTTTTAGTATTTAGCTATCTTGTATGTTTATAGCTTAATGTTTTTAAGGTTTTTATATTTTTTGACTAATTTTCGCCAAGGATAAATGTTGTGAATCAAGACTCTTTGAATAAAGGATACCATCTAGATTTTTATCCAGATTTTTACAGGTGGGCAAAGGAACAAGCAAATTATTTAAGAATAAGAAATTGGGCAGAAGTAGATATTGAAAATTTAGCAGGGGAGATTGAGGCGTTGGCAAGAAATGAAGAGAGAGAACTGGGAAATCATATCCAGTCTATTTTGATATGCTTAATTAAAGCGCATTACCAACCCGAACGCAGAGCTAAAATTCGTGATAGTGATAGCATTGAAGATCATCGCGATCGCATTAGAGAATGCCTAGAAGATTCCCCTAGCTTAGAACTAATTTTACAAGATCCCAAGTGGATTGACAAATACTACCAACGAGCTTGTCAGAAGGCAGCCAGAGAAATGCAAAAATCCATAAAAACTTTGCCACTTAGTTG
>CAZLKI010000277.1:2402-4122 GCA_964560035.1 uncultured Synechococcus sp. | reverse complement strand
CAGCGATCGCTCCTAGATATTGGTATTCCCCATTTTAAGATTACGGTTATTCCATACGGAGCGCCCATCAATTACTTTGAACCGCGTCCTAAACAAGATTCCATATTTAGAGCCATGTTTGCGGGGCAGGTGAGTACTCGTAAGGGGGCGCATTATTTACTGCAAGCTTGGCAAGAGCTTAGATTGCCTGATTCAGAGTTGTTGCTAGTTGGGATCAATCAATTGCCTAGTGATTGGTTAGCTAAGTATAGCGATCGCGTGCGGATGACAGGTTCAGTGCCACACAGTACCTTAAACGAATATTACAGCAGTGCCAATATATTTGTGTTTCCGTCATTGGTCGAAGGGTTTGGACTAGTGTTACTAGAAGCCATGGCTTGTGGGATTCCGATTATCACCACTCCTAATACCGCAGGATCGGATATAATTACCGATGGAGTTGAAGGTTTTATCATTCAAATTCGAGATGTTGAAGCGATCAAAACTAAGCTGGAATGGTGCTACAGCCATCCACAGGAACTCGCAGAAATGGGAAAAGCCGCTCGCCAAAGAGCCGAACAGTTGACATGGGAAACCTATCGTCAAAAATTAGCTATGGTAATTAGAGAAAAGTTGGAATAGATAAATGCCAAAAAGAGCTTTAATTTGTGGTGTTTCAGGGCAAGATGGGGCATACCTTGCCAAGCTGTTGCTAGATAAAGAATATGACGTGTATGGAACTTCGCGTGATGTGCAAGTCTCAGCCTTGCGAAATTTAGAATACTTAGGAATTCGCGATCGGCTTAAACTTTTGTCAATGTCGCTTACCGATTTTCGTAGTGTATTGCAGGTTTTAAGCCAAGTGCAACCAGATGAGATTTACAACTTGGCGGGGCAGAGTTCGGTGGGCTTATCTTTTGAGCAACCTGTTGAGACATTAGAAAGTATTGCGACGGGGACATTAAATTTGCTCGAGTCAATTCGATTTATTGGCAAGCCAACTAGGTTTTACAATGCTGGCTCTAGCGAATGTTTTGGCGATACTCGCGGCTTACCTGCAGATGAAGATACGCCTTTTCGTCCCCGCAGCCCATACGCGGTTGCCAAATCGGCTGCTTTTTGGGAGGTTGCCAACTATCGAGAAGCTTATAATTTGTTTGCCTGTTCTGGTATTTTGTTCAATCACGAATCGTCGTTGCGACCCAATCGCTTTGTGACGCAGAAGATCGTTGCCGCCGCTTGTCGAATTGCCAATGGCAATCAAGAAAAATTGATGTTAGGCAATATTGATATTCAAAGAGATTGGGGGTTTGCTCCAGACTATGTAGAGGCAATGTATCTTATGCTCCAACAAGATGCTCCAGAGGATTTTGTCATTGCTACAGGTACGACAATCAGTTTATCTAACTTTATTGCTGAGGCTTTTGAAGTGCTGGGACTAGATTGGAGAGCTCATGTAATTTCCGATCCGTTTTTACGCAGACCTACGGATATTTCGATAAGTCGTGCAAACCCTAGTAAAGCTCGTGAGAAACTGGGTTGGATTGCTCAAACTAATGTTCGAGAAGTTGTTCGCCTGATGGTCGAAGCCATGCAAAAAAAATTAAGCTCATAACAGTATGTCTAAAGCACCTAAAATCCATGTTTGGCTGCCCGATATCTTTCAATTTAAAGGAGGCATTCAGGTCTATTCTGCTTTTTTAATCCAAGCTTTAGAGCAGGTTTTACCAGATAGCGATCG
>CAZLKI010000277.1:0-2302 GCA_964560035.1 uncultured Synechococcus sp. | reverse complement strand
GGTATTGATGCTTGGGATATTAAAGATGCACCGAGAATGTCAGCTCTAAAGTCAGCACAAAAGATTATTTCGATCGGTGAATATACGCGCGACCGCATTGCCAAAGAGCAGAATATTTCACCCGATCGCATTCCTTTGTTACCTGTAACTTTTGATGCCAGTCAATACACTATTCAGCCCAAACCGCAGTATTTATTAGATCGCTATCAGTTTTCCGCCGATCAACCAATTATTCTCACAGTGGCAAGATTGGCTAGTGGCGATCGCTACAAAGGTTACGATCAAATAATTCAAGCCTTACCTATCATTCGCCAAGAGATTCCGAATATTCATTATTTGCTTGTCGGCAAGGGTAACGATCGCGATCGGATCGAAGCGCTGATTGATGCGACTAATATGCGAGATTGCGTAACTCTTGCGGGTTTTGTTCCTGATAGTGAACTTGCCGATCATTATAATTTGTGTGATGTATTTGCCATGCCTAGCAAAGGCGAGGGGTTTGGCATTGTTTATTTAGAAGCCATGGCTTGTGGCAAACCAACTGTCGGCGGTAATCAAGATGGGGCGATCGATGCTTTGTGCAATGGCAAACTGGGTGTGTTGATCGATCCTGATGATATACAAGAACTCAGCGAAACAGTTGTGCGGATTATACAAGGCAACTACCCATTACCGATACTCTATGAGCCAGAGACTCTCAGGCAAAAAGTGACTGAAATATATGGATTTGAGAGCTTTAAACAAAATCTTGCTATGCTTCTCTCAGATTATTTTTAGGGATTAATTATATGAAGGTTTTACATTTAATTCCGTCAATAGCAGCAGTTAGAGGCGGACCGAGTCTTGCTACTATTGAAATGGTTAATAGCTTGCGAGGTTTTGGCGTAGAATCGGAAATTGCGGCAACAAATGATAACGGCGATGTTACCTTACTTGATATACAACTAAATGTCTTATCTGAATATCAGGGAGTGCCTGTGAGATTTTTTGAAAGGTTCTCACCCCCTTTTCGTGGAGTGCGCGAATATGCCTTTTCGTTTGGATTGACTGTTTGGTTATGGCAGAACCTACATAGATATGATCTTGTGCATGTTCATGCAATATTTTCCTACACTTCAACTGTGGGAATGTTCATCTCTCGAATTAAGAAAATCCCATATATTAACAGTCCACATGGACTTCTATGTCAATGGTCATTACAGCAAGGAAAACTCAAAAAAGATTTATACCTTTCCTTGATAGAAAAAGATAATTTACTGGGTGCTAAAGCTATCCACGTCACTGCTATTCAGGAGCAAAAAGAGGTCAATCTTTTGGGATTGAATTTACCCATTCGTAGTCAATCCTTGGGGCTAGATATGCCTATTATGATCGCCGATGCCCGTGAAAAACTTCATCAAACTCTGAATATCTCCATAGAAATTCCAATTATTCTCTTTTTATCAAGATTGCACCCAAAAAAAGGGCTTGATTATTTGATTCGTGCGCTCTCAAAGCTAAGGGCAGGTAATCGAAATTTTGCTTTTGTTTTGGCTGGCAGTGGCACACCAGAATATGAGGTCGAGCTTGACGGGCTAATAGAAAAAAATAATTTAAGCGATCTCACTTATAAGTTAGGCTTTGTGTCAGGTGAAAAAAAAAATATTTGCTTGCAAGGGGCAGATTTATACGCACTTACATCTCATTCCGAAAATTTTGGGATTGCGGTTTTAGAAGCTTTGGCATCAGGAACGCCTGCTCTAGTTACAAATGGAGTTGCTTTGTCAGATCTCGTTAGAGAACAAACCTTAGGTTGGGTTGTGGACTTGGAAATTGAGGCGATCGCTAAGTCAATAGAAGATTTTCTGGATAATCCTGAAACTGCAAGATTAATGGGCAATCGGGCTGCTCAGTATATCGCTCAGCACTATGCTTGGGATAGCGTAGCTAAAGGCATGGCTGAAATATATGAAAATGTGTTGCTAAGTAAAAGTTAACTGTTATGTTTATTACCCCGTAGGGTATTGTGGAATAGTATGTTATTTGACAAAATATATCCTCGATAAAAATATTTTGAGCACAAAGTTACAATCAAGTGAACCGTTGAACAGCATACCGCAACGCATTCCCCATTCTCGCTTGCAGGGCGGGGTTAGTTGCGGTATGCACATTAATTTTTAGGACTATCTTGATCTTGGATATATTGCTTCAATACCTCAAGAGGTGATCCACCTGCGGAAATAACACAATAGGCACTACTGCAAAATAAGGGTTATTTCATTCTAAAGAGAGATTTGAGAAGCTTTAAGACCTGTCCAGCCCT
>CAZLKI010000276.1:0-4145 GCA_964560035.1 uncultured Synechococcus sp. | reverse complement strand
GTAGGACATCTATCAAGGTTTATTTCTGCCGATTTATGGCAAAATGTCGCTTCAAGTTGACCACCGCATAACAATATTCCCAATCTTATGCCGAACCGATCGCTCCGTTTAAGTTATCTATTTTCAGCAAAGATTAAGCAAAAAATAGTTGACTTCATTGACAAGTTCAGAGAGATTATTGGCGATCGCTTTCAGGATGCGTTCCGCCGCAAAGTTGAGAAGTTGACAGGCGATCGCTGCATAACAAATCATTGGAACGGACAGATATGATATTTGGGGTTTGAGTTATAGGCGATCGCTTGCTGCTCAATTCTGCCGTTATGCTTCTCTGGTTAAATCGAGCGATCGCTGCATTTCAGTTAATTCATCCTTGTGTCCTTGCACCCACAATTGCGAATTAGGTCGGAGTTGCAAACTAATTTCTTCGATGCGATTTGCCCCATTCCAATAAAATAAGCCCGATCCTACTGCGGTAAAAGCAGCAACCTCTCCAATTAACAGCCAATTATCGCTAAAAAACGGCACCAAAATACTCAAGACTAAGCCCAAACATCCCATCCCGATCGCTGCCACAACTACTAAAACAATTGCCAAAAATATACTAGGTCTAACTTTTCCTACAAGGGTAACTGCATCGCGATCGCCATCTAACTTTAAGATTCCATATCCCCGTTGTTTCAGATGATCTCTAACTTTTCCTAAAAGTTGATCTTCATTAAAATTCATACTCTTAAAAATCATCTCGGTCGTGCGTGCTTTGACTGAAGATCGTAGAAATGATAGTAATCCCACCATTAGGACAGCTGTTAAGAGGAGGGTTGAAGTTAGAACCTGATCGGTGAAATCCATAAGTGAAATCTATAAGTAGTGTAATAATATGAACGATGTTTAGATCATAGCCTAGCCTTAAATATCTAAAAACTAACAAAAATCTACGGCAGATTAAATTAATTTATAAGCCAGATCGAGAATCCATGAAAGCATATTCAATCAGAACCTTCTCTCCCGCGCCATTAAGATTAGGAAGAGTTGTGCGTAAGCATCTATTCGCCATTATTTCCACAATTTCTGTGGCAGTAGGTGGAGCCATCATTTATACCTTCAGCCAGCCATTTATGTACGAGTCAAAAGCTACCTTTTTGATTGATAACCCTTTAGTTGAGAATGCCAATGAGGGCAGTAGTAATCTTTATACTCAAGCCAGTATTCTCAGTAGCAGTCCAATTATTGAGTCAGCTTTACCTAAAATTACTTCCGATCCGTTATCTGATCCGTTAAGGAAATCTAAAGTATCTAAGGAAGAACTGCTAAAGCAAATTTCTGAAAATCTAGTTATCACTCCTGCAAAGGATGCCAAAGTCTTAAATATTTCCTACAGCGATCGCTCTCCCCAAACCGCCAGCAATATTCTTCAAGCACTACTCACCACCTACAAAGCTTATGGAGTTACCAAAGCCAGTCAATCGACCAAATTAATTCAAGCCAAAATTCCCGAAGCCCAAAAACAATTAGAGCAAACTTCTACGGCATTAACTAGATTTCGACAACAAAATAATATTACCGATCCCGATAGCTATGCTGCCTCTATTTACACCATGAAGCAAGGGCTAGAAACCCAAGCCCAAGAATTACAGATTAAAATGGCGCAATCCCAACGCCAACTCCAAGAACTCCAACGCCAAGTAGGTAGACCCGCCGATGTGGCAATTAGTAGTGCCATTCTCAGTCAAGATAGCAACTACCAAGTTTTAGTCAAACAATTTCAAGAAGCTCAAACTAATTATTTTTTAGAATTAACCCGATTTAAAGAAGCTCATCCTCGAGTTCAGGCTTTGCGCGATCGCCGCGATCGAATCTATAGTCTCATGCAGGCACAAGCAGGATCGATTCTAGGTGGAAAAGTTAGCGAGACAGGAGTTAGCACCGAAGGAACATCTAGCATTAAACAAAATCTTGCCACTCAATTATTTGATACTCAAACCCTGATTGCCACTCAAACCGCAGAATTAGGTAGTCTCAGAGGGGCACAAGTTAGAGTCGAACAAGTTTTTGCCCAAATTCCTCAACTTCAACAAACTTATGTGGAGCTACAAAGACAGTTTAAGCAAGCTTCCGATCGCCTGACTCAGCTTTCTCAAAAATTAGAGGAGATGAAAATTCTCGAAGCCCGTGAAAGTAGCTCGTGGCAGATTCTCGAAGCTCCTAGTATTCCTAAATATCCAGTGTCGCCCAATGTCTTACTTAATTTAATTTTGGCTGGAGTAGGAGGAATAGTTTTAGCAATAATTTTGGTGGCAATCTTAGAAAATAGTAACGATCGCCTGCAAGAGGTAGCACATGTACAGACTCTCGGCACTCTTAACAACTTCCCTGTATTGGGAGCAATTCCTTACTTGAGCCTTAATGCCAAACTTTTATCTCCATCAGCCCCGTTAATTTCGGATCGGGCATTTTTACCGCCAAGTTATACTCATTCTGCTTTTACCGAAGCCATTAATTCCCTAGCATTAAATATCCGTAATCTTTCGGCGCACAAAACTATTAAAACTATCGCTTTTACTTCATCCATTCCTGCCGAGGGCAAAAGTACATTAATTTACAATTTAGGATTAACCCTTGCCGATTTAGGTCACAAAGTTTTATTGATCGATGCCGATATGCGTAAACCAACTTTACATACCCTCGCTGGCATTACGAATAAATTAGGACTCTCTCAAGCGATCGCTACTAAACTGCCTTGGCAACAAATTATTCACACAGGCGACAGTTCTCAATTTTCCGAAGGCTATCTGCACATGATTACGGCAGGGCTAACGCCTCAAAATCCGATGATTCTCTTGGAATCCCAGAAGATGCAAAAACTCATCCAAGAATGGCACCAAAGTTATGACTATGTTTTAATCGATACGCCGCCCATAGTTGGGATTACGGATGCCCAATGCCTTGCGCCTAAAATGGATGCCGTAGTATTAGTGACTGCGATCGAAAAAGCTACTAAGCAAGCGATCGCCCGCGCCATGGAAATTCTCAAAATCAATAACTGTAATGTTGCAGGAATTCTAGTTAATCTTGTGGATAAGCACGACAGTACCTATTGCCATGACTACTCAACCTCTGAATATTACACTAAATCACAATCCTTGCTTGCTGCCAGCAACTCTGAGAGTTAAGGAATTAAAAAAAATTAATAATTGAGCACCACCTGTTTAGATGATCGATAAAGGCTTTAGCAAAAATATAACCTACTGAATAAAATGTCATACTGAAGATAAAATCTAAGATCAAATCTAAGATAAATCTATGACCTCAGTCCAAGACAACTTAGCCCTTAACTTAAACCTTAAGAGTAGTTCCGATCTTTCTCCAGATGTTGCTCCAGATCTATTTCTTGAGATCCCTTTGGTAATTCAACTAGAGCAAGTATTTAAAATTTATGGCATGGGCGATACCGAAGTCACAGCCTTGGCGGGAGTTAGTTTAGAAATTAAAAAAGGTGAATATTGCTCGATTATGGGAGCGTCTGGTTCGGGTAAATCGACGGCGATGAATATTATTGGCTGTTTAGATCGTCCGACTTCGGGAAGTTATTATCTCGATGGGGACAATGTAGCCGAGTTAGAAGAGTTTCAGCTTGCCAAAATTCGTAACCTTAAGATTGGCTTTGTATTTCAGCAATTTCATCTTTTGTCCCAACTTAGTGCGATGGAAAATGTGATGTTGCCGATGGCATACGCAGGGGTAAAGGGGAGTGAACGTAGCGATCGCGCCGCCGACGCTTTAAAGAAAATGGGCTTAGGACATAGATTATATAACCGACCCAATCAGTTATCTGGCGGACAACAACAAAGAGTGGCGATCGCCCGTGCCATTGTCAATAAACCCGTACTTCTGTTGGCAGATGAACCTACTGGTGCACTTGATTCTAAAACTACGGAAGAAGTAATCGATATCTTTAGTGAGTTAAACGCTGGAGGGATTACCGTGGTTATGGTTACACACGAAGCTGATGTTGCCCGCCATTCTCGGCGCATAGTTTGGTTTAAAGACGGTGAGGTCATTAATGCCAACATGGCTCCTGCCGATTTATAGGTAGATCCGAAGTATCCCCTCAATATTCAGGGGTGAAGAATTATTCAGGGTTCCAT
>CAZLKI010000275.1:0-4147 GCA_964560035.1 uncultured Synechococcus sp. | reverse complement strand
GGACTCACAAGTTTACCTAACTGCTGCACTAATAAGCTCAAAAATAAACCAACATCGGTAACTACGCCGACTGACTCAACCGAGCCGCGATCGCTAAGTTTAGTTACAACTGCGGGATTAATATCAACACAGACCATTTTTACCCCCGATGGAGTCATGTTCCCGACCCCAATAGAATGCAGCATGGAAGATAGCATTAAAATCATATCTGCGCCCCTAACCTCTTCGGCATAAAGTTGCTGTGCTTTTACTAAATCCATCTCGGTATCGGGTAAAGGTCCATCATCGCGGATTGAACCAGCTAATACAAAGGGAATACCCTTGAGAATGCACTCATACATGATCCCCGACTTGATAATTCCTGCATCTACAGCCTTAGCAATACTGCCGTAACGGCGAATAATATTAATTACCTTGAGATGATGTTTGTGTCCGCCCCGCACGCTTACACCCCTCTGCATATCTACACCCAAAGATGTTCCCATAATTGATTGCTCGATATCATGGACAGCGATCGCATTGCCACCCAATAAAGACTGCACATAACCTTCGCGAATTAAATAAGATAAATGTACTGCCCCGCCCGTATGCACGACCACAGGACCTGCTGTTACGATCACTTTGCCACCGCGATCGCGTACCTGTCTCAATTCCCAAGCCACCTGCTCGACTACAAGCTCTACTCTACGTTCGCTGGATACCCCTGAACCCATAAAGGAAAATTCCTTAGGAGTTTTTTCTCTAGCATCAGTTTTATGGGCAGTGCGAATGCCTTCAACTCCTACTACTACTTCTTCCCCAAGCTCTAAATCCCGTAATAGCTTACATTTAACTGTGGGAACTGTGGCAGAGCGATCGACAACTAAAGCTCCATCCATGCGTTGAAATTGACACTTAATCCATTGCCCTCGCACTCGTACTTCGGTCGGATAGATAGTTGTAGCATAGAAGTCTTCGGGAGCTACACCAGCTTGAACTACCTGCTCTAGCTCGGTATTAGAAGCTTCTTGGGCTGGTAACACTGCCCCCATATCAATTAATTGGGTCATAATCGATGTCATTACCTGATGGGAAGGAGCAGAAACTCTAATTTTGGCTTCAGAGGTACTTTGCTTTTGAATACCAAGCTTAAAGTCCAGAATCTGAAAGCTCCCGCCGCCTTCTAAAACCGCATCAAGGGCATGATTCACAATCCCAGAATCTAAAAGATGCCCCGATAGCTCAATAATTCTGGATTCCAAAGCAATTTGTTCGTTACTGACAGGCATAATTGGCTCTGTTACTCTGAGGGTCAGGCACTTAGCGGCACCACCTGCTTTTAGAAATTCTGTGAGCGGAGTTTCAAGTACCTTAAATCCTTTTTGCTCTAAAGTGTGTTTCAATTCAACACTAGCTTTGTTCATAATTACCGTGCGATCTATATTTACGGTATTACAGGCAAAATTCAGAGCATCAGGTTCGCTAATAGGAATCCGCTTTTCAGCAGGCACTCGCATCTCAATAATTTGATTGGAGTAATGATCGAATGCAGGAGGATAATAAAGCAAATACCCGCCAGTTAAGGGGCAAAAGCAAGTATCTAAATGATAAAAGCGATTATCCATTAATCTCAGGGATAGCACTTCAATATCCAGCCATTTCGCTAAATAGGGATGTGAATCTAACTCCGAGCGAAAACCATAACCCGCCCATAACCAACGTCCTTCTCGATCTAAAAGCGCATCTCCTGCGCCCTCAAAAGGTAGTTCTGGTGGCAGCTCGAATACTTTATAACCATTTTCCTCAAACCATGCTTTAAAATACGGCTCTTCACCCTGACGTTCCTTATGAAAGAAGCGACTCACGATCGCAATATCTCCTAAAATCATGCCAGCATTCGCTGTAAAAACTAAATCGGGCACTCCTTTTTGCGGGGTAATTAAACGTACTTCTGCCAGACTTTCAATAGTTTTATATAGCTTTTGCCATTGCTCGACCGCGCGATCGCGACTAGAACGATGAATATTACCTTCCATCCAAGGATTAATTACATAATCAACATCGTAGTGATCGGGCGCACACATTAAGAAACTAATTGCAGAGGTCATAGAAATAGAGGTAGATTTAATTATTTTTTGATTAAATTTGGTAGACATATCTTGGCAGTGCCGTCTATCTATTCTGTTAGCACGCTAAGGATAGGCACTTTATCATAATGGCAGATTATGGAATTTTGTAAGTATCTATGAGTACAACTTAATTAATCAAAAATTAATCAAAATTAACCAGAGTTAATTGCATCCATTTCCCAAAATTGACAATCTTTACAAGTGCCAAGCGGGTTAACAGCACAGCGAATTAGCTCGGAATGGGCATTGTACTTACATCTCGCATCTCCGATTACCCAAACCCCATCGATCGAACTGGTTTCAGTGGGAATATTAGTAATTTGGACTTGAATCACCATACTGCATAAACGATACTGACCCAGCCTAAGTTGATAGCGATGCGATCGCTCTAAAACCCTATATGCTTTACCTTCGATCTCCAAATAGTTTCCGGGCTGAGGAATCCAATCGAGAAAAAGTTTGCCCAAAGATTTTTCAGGGTGGGCTGTAAGCACTTCAGTAGGCAATGAGAGTTGTTCCATTAAAAATACTTATAAAAACATTGGCAATTTATAGATCGATAATTTCTTATAAAAATATGTTGTAGTCACTTTCACTATGAGTACAAGCT
Source organism: uncultured Synechococcus sp. (assembly GCA_964560035.1). Classification (GTDB taxonomy): domain Bacteria; phylum Cyanobacteriota; class Cyanobacteriia; order Pseudanabaenales; family Pseudanabaenaceae; genus PCC-7502. The sequence goes on along the minus strand of CAZLKI010000275.1, from coordinate 1,429 downwards.
TGTCAAGCAAAGTTGTATGATTTAGATAGTAACAATACTTTAATAAAACTTAAAGTGAGCTTGGTACTTAAATTTTCAGATCAGATAAATTCAGACTAAAAACATATTCAATTAGGAGAATATAATGGCATTTGAACTCCCCTCATTACCATACGCAAAAGAAGCTCTGGAACCTTACATATCTGCTCAAACTCTTGAGTTTCACTATGGTAAGCACCATGCAGGTTATGTAACAAACCTTAACAACTTAACTAAAGATACAGAACTTTCTGAAAAATCTTTGGAAGAAGTAGTTAAACTCAGCTATGGTGACTCGGCTAAAGCTGGCATCTTTAATAATGCGGCTCAAGTTTGGAATCACACTTTTTATTGGAATTCCATGAAAGAAAAAGGTGGCGGATCGCCTACAGGTGCACTAGCAGCTAAGATTGATGAAGATTTTGGCAGCTTGGATAAATTTAAAGAAGCATTTAAAGCGACTGGTGTTGGTCAATTTGGTAGCGGCTGGGCATGGTTAGTTTTAGATAAAGGTACATTAAAAATTACCAAAACTCTAAATGCCGAAAACCCAGTAGTAGTCGAAGGACAAACCCCTTTACTAACTATGGATGTTTGGGAACACGCTTATTATTTAGATTATCAAAATCGCCGTCCAGACTATGCACAAACCTTCTTGGATAGTTTGGTTAACTGGGATTTTGCTGCTCAAAACTTTGCGGCTGCAGTCTAAAACATCGTTCTAAAATCTGAATCTAAAAATCTAGCTCTCATTTTTAAACTCTAAGTTTAGACAATTTCTAGGTGAGAGCTTTTTAATCAGTTTTCTGCTATTATTGCAATCTACCTAAATCCCATCGTTAAAGACTAGGTAACGAGAGGCAAGTAAGTTTTTCTAAGCTGTAAAAGCCTCTCTTTAAGTTTTTATTTAGATGGAATGGTATTAACTGGGCGGATGGCGGAATTGGTAGACGCACTAGACTCAAAATCTAGCGAAGAAATTCGTGAGAGTTCGACCCTCTCCCTGCCCATATTTTTTACAACTAGTTAAATATAATCAATTAACATCATATTTATAGACATAGATATGTAATTTTGATTGATATTTTTACGGCGATCGCTGGAAGTGATAAGAGTTATTAGGTAAAAAATATGAACTTTGAAGAGATGCAAGCAATCCTAACCCAGATGTTAGCAGTCGAACGACAGTTACAAGAACGGCAGATCGAACATTCCCATAATTTGTTAGAGATTGAAGAAAAGCAAAAAAAAGCGCAGGAGCAACAGGATAAAACTCAGGCACAGCTTAATACCTTGGTAATGATAGTTTCTAGATTTGTTGAAGCTACTAACACTAGACTAGATAATCTAGAGAACGATTGACACTCCTCATGCTAAAGCACGGGGATTCCTAATTCAACGAGACAACTTA
>CAZLKI010000274.1:0-4155 GCA_964560035.1 uncultured Synechococcus sp. | reverse complement strand
ATTGTTCGAGCCAAGATCAAAATATTAGGATAATATTTAATTGACTCAACTGATTACCCCAGAATTGCTGCGAATTTCGTTTGGTCGATCTTTTTCTCCATCTTTGTTTCCCTCGGCTTAGATTTTATATTTTCCAAAATTTCTATATTCAATCTACGTTAGAGCCATCTTTGAAGATTTAAATGAACGATCGCAATTTTAGTGGGAACTCTTATAACACCGAATTACCAGCTCTTTATGAGTTTATGGATATTATCAATCCTCATGATTTCGGGGATGGGGCTGATGGTGGGTATGCATACGCTGCTAAGGTAATGAAAACAAAAATGAAGGCATAAACAGAAATATGAAGATAGCTCTTGATAATATTAGTAAGATCTATGGGCATCGGCGGATTTTGCACCAAGTGAGTTTTAATGTCGATCAAGGGGAAATTGTGGGCTTGTTAGGTCCGAATGGGGCGGGTAAAACTACGAGTTTTTACATTACTACTGGTTTAATTCAACCCGATCGCGGTCAGGTATTTTTGGGCGATCGCAATATTACGGCTTTACCAATCCATCAACGGGCAAGGTTAGGTATGGCATATTTGGCACAAGAACCTACGATTTTTCAAAATTTATCAGTCCGAGAGAATTTATTATTGGTAATGGAGCAGGTTAATATTCCCGCGCGGCAGAGGCAAGCCGAGACCAATCAATTACTGGAAGAGTTTAGACTGGTGAAAGTGGCAAATAGTAAGGGGATTCAGCTTTCGGGGGGAGAAAGACGGAGAGCCGAGATTGCCAGAGCGTTAGCAATTAATCCTAAATTTTTACTTTTAGATGAACCGTTTGCAGGGATCGACCCCATAATTGTCACGGAAATTCAAGAAATTATTTCAAGGTTGAGCGATCGCAATATTGGTATTTTAATTACAGATCACAATGTCAGAGAGACTTTGGCAATCACCGATCGCGCTTATATATTAAGAGAAGGAGAAATCTTGGCATCGGGCACAAGTACGGAACTGGCTGAAAATTCGGAGGTTCGCAAATATTATTTAGGTGAGAAATTTAAGTTTTAGGTAAGTTTTAGCTAAGATTTTAATTCGCTTTCGGACAGCTATTTCTTTTAAGCCACTTGAGCCACAATCGATATACTTTTCCAAATAAAAGGGACACGACCGATGCCCTTAAACTGAACGACTTAAATCCATTATCTTCTAACAGTTGAGATGTAGCCCGACTTGAAAGGCTGCTCCTAACACATCAGTACAGATTGTCTGGTTATGCTAAAAAATTAGATTTGAGAAATTAGATTGGAGAAATTGGATAGAAGGGAATCTTTAATTCAAGCTAATCTAAGTTGCAGCGATCGCTTGTCTAACTTCTCCTAATTTCTCCTTAACTTTCCCACTATCGATTAAATCTTGAGCCAAACTAAACCCAGATTCTAGATTTATCGCTATTCCCATCCGCCACAAATAAAATCCGCTATTCCAAATAAGCGATCGCCTGTAGTTAGATCGTTCTCCTTCTAATCCTAATTTTATATCTTGAATCAAATCTTCAGTGGAAGTATAAGCAGCTTCAGACCCGCCAAACCCATAATCACGCGCATTGAGAATTAATCTTTCAACTCCCAAACCAATAATGGCACTGCGATCGCATGGCAAATCACAACTACCTTCTAAACCTTTGATCGTTGTATATTCTGGGCATGCTCTCAAACCAAAAGCCTCACGCATCGTCGCTTCAGTCGGAGGATGAACAAACCCGCAAGCAATATGTGCAACTCCAGAATAAGGTGCCCACATTAACTCTAAAGTAGCTAGGGGCGGACGTTTGCCGATTTGATCGCGATATGTGACGATCGCCTGTGCCAGAGGAAAATGATTGGGTAAATAGACAAATCCCAAACCCGTTTGCGCTAAAACCTTTTGCACTTGGGCTAAACTTAAATTTTGCCAATTAAGATCTAAACTTTGCCAAATCTCGATAAAAGGAATCCCTGCTTTTGTGGGCATCCGATCGCCCCCGTGCATAATCGCATTTACACCAGCCGCCGCTAAAACCATAGCTACAATCGGACTAATCGGAGCAGTGCGAGACCTGCCATCATAGGGAGAGCTTAAAATAATTACAGGCTTACCATTTGTGACTGGTTCTAATTTACTACCAAGGCGATCGTAGGCATCTAACATCCCCGCCATTTCTTCTGCGGTTGGGCGTTTAATCCGATGGGCAATTAAAAAAGCTCCAATTTGGGCGGGAGTTGCCTCTTGATGCAAAATCATGATCAAAGCTGCTGTAGCTTCAGATCGAGTCAGATCTTTGCTAGTATGCGTACCACTGGCAACTTTACACAGAAGGGTTTTAAAAGCATTACTCATAGGATTTATTGACCGTCATAAAAATAGAGCTAACAGAAACAGGATTGAATGAAGTTCCCTTTTCTTCAAAGTTTAGAAAATGTGAGTGAGTATTTGTGAAGATTAGTCTGTAGATTAGCCTGTGGATTAGTTCGATCTCCATTTTTTTATCTCTTTTTTTATCTCTGAGGTTTTTGGGGAATTTGCTTTAGTTAAATTGGATTGTAAGTTGGATTGACTAAGATTAGGACTAGATAGATTAGGACTAGATAGATTAGGGTTAGCTAAAGGCTGAGATTTAATTAAGTCACAAACTAATTGACGGAAATATTGAATGGGTGGAATTAACAGGCGATCGCTTGTCGTAACCGAAACAACTTCACAGCTTAATACTGGGTGCTCGGTAGCTCGTACTGCCAAAGATTCATCGTTTTCTACGCCAGACATTGATGATTGAGTAAGTAGGGCAATTAGATTCCCCTGACGAATTACCCCCCGAAAAGCATCTAAAGAATTTAGCTCTAAAGCCGCATCGATCTCGATTTGTTGCAGTCGAAATTGATCTTGCACCAAGCGTTGCGTGGCATAACCATCTTTAAAGACGACATGGGGATAAGCTCCTAATTCTTGCCAAGGCACAGCCGTGTATTTAGTTAAAGGATGATCTGCCGCCATTAATACTTTTATGGTTTCGGTAAAAAGCGGATCGACAACCATTTCAGGACTGGTAGCAATAAAGCGATTATTTATGACGATCGCCAAATCGATCAGTCCATCTTTTAGTACCTTGAGCCCGCGATCGCTCCCTAGTGCCGTTACCCGTAATTGTACCTGCGGAAATTTAGCTCGAAACTTTTGTAATACTGGGGCAATTTGGTAAGCACAAACTGAAGGAATTGCCGTCACACAAAGTTCGGGTTGATGTCCTAACCTCAGATTTGATAGTTCTTGAACCGCATTTTGCCACTCATTACAGATCTTTCTCGCTCGCCCTATGAACCTCTCTCCAGCGATCGTCAGCTTAGATTGGGAATGGCGATGTAGTAATTGAATGCCCAAATCGACCTCAAGGGATTGTATCTGTCTGCTGACTGTGGACTGGGTGATATTACAAATTTGGGCTGCCCTTTGAAAACTCCCTGTCTCTGCCACTGCAATAAAAGCTTGTAGCTGTTCTAATCGCATTTTTGCCTAAACTATTACAGATCTAAAACCAGATTTAAAGCTAAGAGATTTCAAAGGTAGTTTTAGTAAAATTAGATACATTATCCCGAATTAGATACTTTAATCAATTCTCAATCTATCTTAAAGAATCTTAATTATTACAGCATTTTCTAGGTTCCATTTTTAAGTAGTGAGTGTTATGTGCCAAAATTAGACATGAATCACTAAAAATAGAGTAGAGGACATAGAAATGGATGGTAAGTGTCTTTGCGGTGCAATAGCGATCGGAACGCCTGACCAAAAGAGCATAGATGCCTGCCATTGCGGGATGTGTCGGCGATGGGGAGGCGGACCAGCTTTAGTTGTAGCTTGCGGCTCAGATGTTCAGATAGACGGCGTTGATAAACTTAAAGTGTATAAGTCTTCGGAGTGGGCGGAGAGAGCTTTTTGTAGTGAGTGCGGTACGCATATTTTCTACAGGTTATTGCCCACCAGTGCATATTTTGTCCCAGTAGGTCTGTTCCAGAATGGTACTGAGTTTGAATTTAAGGAGCAAATCTTTATAGATATGAAACCTAGTTATTATGAATTTGCCAATCAAACCTTGAATATGACAGAAGCAGAAGTATTCGCCAAAT
>CAZLKI010000273.1:0-4163 GCA_964560035.1 uncultured Synechococcus sp. | reverse complement strand
GGCTTTGGAAAATCTTTTGCAAGAATGTGTATGGACAGAAAGTAAAGATTTTGCCTATGTCCATAGCTGTGGTGATTTGCTTAGCAATACGCTAGGAATTGTCTTGGATATAGGCTTGCATAAATCTTTGCAACAACTGAGCGATCGCTTACCAAATGGCGATAGCACAAAAGCTGGCTTTCAAGACTGGTGCAAAAATAACTATGCTGCTTGGTTAGAGCAATTACAGCAAGCGATCTTCACCCATCGAGATCTCAGCGATCGATGGAAATTTAGCCCCTCCCAATCTAAAATTTTACAGAACTATTACGATGCGAATCAATTATTACTCGATTGTTTGAATAGCAATTGCGAAATTACCGCCAATATTAGAACGGACATAGAAGCGACTTTACTTTTACCTCAAGCCGAATTGGAAATAAGAGAATGGCAATAGCTGTGAGAGTATCTATCAAAATGTCCGTTAAACTAGATAGTTCCAGCTTAATTATAAGTTTTGTAACGACCTCAATCACTTGTTTATTTTCTCCCCTCAATTCATACATTCACCTGACATATTAAGTGTACGAGTATATACAAATCAATTCCGTAGGTTTTAAATTATTCAATCCAGATATTTAATCAGATTATCTAAATGCTGGAAATATCAAGCGAACGACTTAAAGTTTACTAACTAATTTAAACTCCAATCTGAGCTTCAATCTGAGCCATAGCTCTACACGTATAACTCAAGTTAAAACTTAAAGCGAGAGCAGGAAAATATACAAAATGGAAGATTTTAATACAATTAGCGAATCGGATAATGTTGTAAAAGTAGCTGGCACCTACAATTCCCCACTTGAAGCCCATAATGCTCTATCAAAAATGGAAAAACCCAAATTAGATCGCGGTCAAATTTCAATAGTTAGTAAGAATTGTGAGAATTTTGAAGATTTGATTGAAAATCCTACTAAATGGGAAAATATTAATGCTTCGGGAGATCTCTTATCAGAAGTTTTAACAGAAATAGGAACTAGCGATCGCCTGAGTTTTGAAATTGAAAAAGCGATCGAAGAAGGGATGATTCTCATCCTAGAAACTGGCAGCGAAACCATTGGAGAAGATACTACTAAAACAGTTGGCAATCACCAAACTAAGCAGCTTTACCCAGAAGATAGATACCCTAAAGATAGGGAATACTGGAATTTTAACGATCACTTTAAGTCAATCATGACTCTACCAACTGATTAAATTTATAAGTTAAGTTAAGAAAAGAAAAGGATAGATTTTATGAATAACCGAATTAGCCAATCGACAGCAAATTTTAATAGATTAAAGAATGGATTAATAATAATTCCAGATAACTTAGCTCAAAAAGAGAATGAATATATTCTCGAAAATTGTGAAGAGTTCATAGGTGTATTACCTAAACCAATTTCTAGAGTGACAATTGTAGATATTTTTTCTTCGAGAACTGAAGCTAAGAGTGCAGTTTTAGAATTAGAACGTCAAGGTTTGCGTTCTCATGAAATGGCGATCGTAGCTAAGAATTATCAAGAATTTGGAAACCCGATGAATTGGGAAGATATAGCCGTTGCGGGCGGTCTGATCGTAGTTTTGATCGAGCTTGGAATTAGTGAATACGAAGCCTCAGAATTTGTGGGTACGGTCGAAGATGGAAAGTTTTTGGTAATAGCAATTGTCAGCGATCGCCAAGCTAGTCAAGCGCAGCACATTCTTGAAAATATCGGACGCTGGGTAGTTGCCGTTCATTAATCTACAAGTAACTTTGTAAGTTACGTAAATTTGTAAGTAAAGATTCTGAAGAATGCGATCGCACTCTCATAAAATCTCCCTAAAATCACGCTAAAATCATCACACAAGTTAAAACTTGACTGGTAACCACAATGAACCTCCAAAAGATAGCCAATTTAGATGTAAGTTTATCTCAATGGACGATAGCAGAAACTGATACGCAAAATACTTCTTTTACTGCCTTTAGATTAGATGATGTTATGGCTGATGTCGTTTTTGCAATGTCAAAGGTGGCAAATCCGAGAGATATTCAGATTATTTTTGAACCAAATCACTCCGCCATTGTCTACGCTCATCAAGACATGATTTACTCTCTGGTTCATAACTTAGTTAATAATGCGATTAAATTCAGTCAAAAAGGAGAAACTATTAAGATTTCTTCTCAAACTGAAAGCGATACGATTAAAGTATCAATTTCTAATTCAGGAGTTGGAATCAGCGCAGCAAAGTTAAATCAGCTTTTTGATGTAGATCCTAACTCAACAATTTTGGGAACGGTAAGCGAAATGGTAGCAGGGATCGAACTATTACTATGTCATCAGCTGATCGAAAGAAATAACGGTGAGCTATCAATCTCATCTGGAAACGGAAGCGGCATAACATTTACTTTTACTTTACTAAAAGTAACTTAAATACTTTTTATTCTTAATTTTTATTCTTATTTTTATTCTTACTTTTTTAAATACATTACTTTGGAAAAAACTTGCTTTAACTATACCAATCAAACTCAAAAAATCCAAATTGTCCGCATACATATTGGGCTAAATCAATATCTCGAAAAAGCAGTTTTTCCACATAACTTTTTTAGCTTTGATGCTCCTTTTGATGCTCATTTAGAAGTATTTACCTATGCGATCGCCACATCAGTATTGAGCGATATTATCTATTGCCAAAAACTCAATCACCCTGAAAGCTTACAACCCAGATTAACTTAAATTTAGAAAAAATATCATGTCTAATTTAACTTTTAACTTCGATAAACTGTACGCTGAAACTAATCGTAAAATTCATTTTTCCTACAATCAGACAGCTATAGGATGCGATTCGTGCAATGTAATTCTCGATCCTGTAACTAAGCGAGATAATCTGAATCCAGATGTTAAGTTAGGCTGGTGGATTGAAGTCTTTACAGCACTTCCTGCTTGTATATATTATTTTGGGGCTTTTGAAAATTGCGAACTAGCTGAAGCAGCAATGCCAGCTTTTATTAACGATCTAATCAATAAAGGTGCTAGAGGAGTGATAGCAAGAGTTGATTTTCATAGACCTATAGATTTAACTAACAACCGATTAAATCAACAAGACTTAAACCAAAATGAATTATCAGAGCGATCGCCACATTTTCCACCCGGCATCTATATGCTTTAATCTTTTCTTTAATTTTTAGATTTTTAGTTTAGATTTTTCAATATACAGTTTAAATAGACGACTCCCTTTTAATGAAGGTTAAGATCCAGCAATTCTCATTGTGGGTCTAAATCTCATCAGATCAGGTTTTTACTCGCTCGATTCAGGTTTAAACTGGATCAGACCAGCTTTGGATTTTACTAATTTTTTAATAAGTTAACTGGTCGATCTGAGAATCCTCCGACTTATCAGTATGTCAATTTTACCTTCAACAAATGATCTAGGTTAGTATCTAAATATCTAACTGTTATATCTGGAGTTACCGATGAGAGCAGTACTAATGGCAGGCGGAACGGGTACAAGACTGAGACCTCTTACCTGCGATCTTCCTAAACCGATGGTACCGATCTTAAATCGTCCGATTACTGAGCACATTATTAATCTGCTCAAGCGTCACAACATTAGAGAAGTAATTGTCACTTTACACTATTTGCCCGATATAATTCGCGATTATTTTGGCGATGGCAGTGATTTTGATATCAAGATCCAGTATGCAGTGGAAGAAGATCGACCTTTGGGGACGGCAGGATGTGTCAAAAATGTAGAGAATTTATTAGATCGAACTTTTTTAGTAATCAGTGGTGATAGCGTTACAGATTTCGATCTGACGGCAGCGATTAAATTTCATCAAGAACAGCGATCGCAAGTCACGTTAATATTACACCGCGTTAAAGAACCAATGGCATTTGGGGTAGTAATTACAGACGAGCAGCAAAGGATTCAACGATTTTTAGAAAAACCCTCGACCAGTGAAGTTTTCTCAGATACGGTCAATACGGGCATTTACATTTTAGAGCCAGAAGTTTTACGTTATCTCGAACCCAATACCCCTAGTGATTTTTCTCAGGATTTATTTCCATTACTTTTAGAACGGGGAATCCCCATGTTTGGCTATGTGGCAGATGGTTATTGGTGCGATGTCGGCTCGCTTGAAACCTATCGTCAGTCTCAGTATGATGCGA
>CAZLKI010000272.1:2446-4169 GCA_964560035.1 uncultured Synechococcus sp. | reverse complement strand
GGGAACCACTATTGGCAGCCCCGAATATACTGCACCTGAGCAAGCCAAAGGTAAAGCAGGATTTTCCAGCGATATCTATAGTTTGGGTGTAACTTGCCTGAATTTAATGACTTTGTGCTCACCTTTCGATCTGACAAATCTTGATGGAGAATGGGTATGGCGTGATTTTCTGAATGGGAATAAGGTCAGCAAAGAACTTGGAGAAATCTTAGATAAATCATTGGTTCCAGTTTCAAGACGCTATGCATCGGCATCGGCAATGTTGGCAGTGCTAAATCCAGTTCAGGTAGTTATCCCTACCGTAAAATCTTCTGCGCCAAATCAAGCACAGGTAATTTCAACCTCAAGCAATTCAAAGATTATCCAACTGCCAAATAATCAAGTTTTAGAGTTAATCGCAGTAGAAGGAGGCACATTTCTGATGGGGTCGCCGACTGGAGAAGGAGGTGATAGTGAACGACCACAGCATTATGTAAATGTACCCAGCTTTAGGATAGGCAAATATCCAATTACCCAGAGCCAATACATGGCAGTCATGGGCAGCAACCCCTCGCACTTCAAAGATCGCCCCAATCACCCCGTAGAGCAAGTAAGTTGGAAGGATGCCCAAGGCTTCTGCAAGGAACTATCGCAGCAAACAGGTCAAAAGGTAAGACAACCAAGCGAAGCGGAATGGGAATATTCAGCAAGGGGTGGAAATAAGAGCAAAGGGTATATTTATGCGGGTAGTAACAACCTAAATGAAGTAGCTTGGCATGAAGATAATTCCAACAAGACCCATGCCGTAGGAGAGAAAAAGGGCAACGAGCTCGGGATACATGACATGAGTGGGAATGTATGGGAATGGTGCGAAGACGGATGGCATGAGAATTATAAAGGTGCTCCCGTTAATGGTAGTGCTTGGACAACAGGCGGTGGCGATAAATTGCTTCGCGGCGGTTCTTGGGTCGATGATTCTGTTCTCTGTCGTTCGGCTTACCGCGGCTGGCGCAATATTGACGACAGGGACGACGGCTTCGGTTTTCGTGTGGTCTTCTTCCCGTGAGCACTCTAAGTTACCCTTTACCCTTTTTCTCTTTTTCCCTCTGCTGTTTTATCCCAAGCCGACTCAAGGCGGATCGAATTTTTTCCCCCATCATTGTAAAACATATGTCACCAATAACTTTTAGCACTGTTGTAGAAGCAATTAAAACCCTATCGACCGATGAAAAACAAGAGATTCAGTTTTTATTGAATCATTACATTTGTGAAGATCGCCGAGACGAGATATTAAATAACTTTAATCTGGCACAAACAGAAGCGCAAAATGGGACATTAAATTTTTCGTCTGATGTTGATGAATTAAAGCGACTGATTGAGGATTATTGATAAAAGTTAGTTTTAGCCGATCATTTAAGCGCACTTTCAAAAAACGGATTAAAGGTAATTCTGAATTAATTGACTATGATGAAAGAGTTCTTTTTTATTTTACCAATGGTGAAAAAGCTATCTTCATAGATATTGGCAATCATGACCGAGTTTACTAAATAATTCAATAACCTAATTTCTCATATGATTACTGTCAAAGAAAAAGTTCTAAATGCTGTTGCAGATCTTCCTCAAGATGCTGAATTTGATGATATTTTGGAGCGGTTGTATTTTTTGTATAAAGTTGAAACTGGACTTAAGCAAGTTGCCTCTGGAGATACCATATCTCACCAAGAAGCCATGCAAACAATGAAGA
>CAZLKI010000272.1:0-2346 GCA_964560035.1 uncultured Synechococcus sp. | reverse complement strand
CCTTTCCACTTTCTGGACGATTGGTAGCAGAAGTTCATCAAGAAAACATTAGAGAAGTCGTCTTTCGCAACTATCGTATTGTTTATCTGATAGAAGCAGAAATCATCTATATTCTGACGGTTTTTCATGGTTCTAAATCACTACAATTTTTTTAATAGTGTCGCAAGATAGTTAACAATCCAGATCGTAAATGCGGATATAATTTCAACATTCTGAAGCTTCACCAAAACTATTGCTATGAGAATCATTCAAACTAAAGGCATTATCAACTCAGGTGTACTTGATATTGTGTTGCCTCAAGGCATTGGCAATGGAGAAGTGGATGTTATTTTCGTATCAAAAGAAGCACCCGATGAATTTGAAAATCGTCATCATGCCATGATCCAGAAGGGCTACGACACGCCAGAAAAAGTCCTAGACCTCATCCACCAGATCAAGCTAGAAATGCTCAAAGAAAAGGGTAGAACTTAAATATGGCATCCTTACGCCGTATTTTTTTAGATACTAATATTTTTATCATCGGTGACGCAGACAAACAAAGTGCAGAGAGCATAATTTTAGAAGCACTTGGCTATAGAAGTAAGCCAGCAATTTTAAATGCTGAAATTATACTTTCAGAAGAACTTGCAGATCAAATTCGCAGAGTTAGCAAATATCTTTATGGCAAAGATCAAGCAGGAGCAATTATTTCCAATATTTGGCAATGTTTAAATATCCATTACTTATCATCTACTGTGGATTGGCATGATGAAAAACTAAGCTTGGACAATAGCAAAATAATTCCATCCGAAGATATAGAGATATACCTCTCAGCTAAATATGGTGAAGCCGAATGTCTTGTTTCAGGAAATAGAAAATTGATTCAAGCGATCGCCGATTTTGAATGTTTAAACGCACAAAGCTTTATCAAAAAATACTTAAATGATTTTAAAAAATAAGGGAGATCGAGTTTTTTTAGGTAACCTTATTTTTTGCCATAATTAACTTAATTCAACTAAAAGTAGATGGCATTATAGACTGAACAGCTTTAACTAAAAAAAGGATAATCACAATGGATTCAGTACAATACCTTCTGCCTCAAGTATGGTTCTTTATTTTGGGGCTTTTTCTGTTTTTATACATCACTCTCGATGGCTTCGATTTGGGTGTGGGGATTTTGTCCCTTACTGCTTCTGATGAAGAGCGGAGGAGTACTTTGATGAGCAGCCTAGGCAATGTTTGGGATGCTAATGAAACTTGGCTGGTTCTGATGGGTGGAGCTTTATTTGGAGCTTTTCCGTTGGCATACAGTACGATTCTGAGCGCGCTTTATATTCCGATTATGGGGATGATTTTCGGGCTAATTTTTCGGGCAGTGGCGTTTGAATTTCGGGAGCATAGCGATCGCAAGCTATTTTGGAATTATGCCTTTGGAGTAGGAAGTTTTATTGCGGCTCTAAATCAAGGATTTGCTCTCGGTAGCGTTTTAGCAGGAATTCATGTCGATGCAGCAGGACATTTTATCGGCACAACTTGGGATTGGCTGACTTGGCAATCTTTACTTGTAGCATTAACTCTGATTCAAGGCTATGTATTAATTGGTTCTACTTATCTAATTATTAAAACCGAAGGCGAGTTACAAGAAACCCACTACCGTAGTGCCAAAATTGCGGCTTGGACAACTTTAATTGGGGCTGTTGCCATCACGATCGCCACACCGATCTTTTACGAAAACATTAGACAGACCTTATTTAATTCTTCGTTAATCTATGTCTTTGCTTCGATCCCAGCGATCGCGATCTTTTTGATCTGGCAATTATTAAGTAGCTTAAATCGTAAAGCTGAAACGGCACCTTTTGTGTGGACAGTTTTATTATTTTTATTATCGTTTTTGGGTTTAGGTCTCATAGTTTTCCCCTACGTTATTCCCACTCAAATCACGATCTATCAAGCCGCAGCCTCGCCCAGTGCCTTGGTATTTATGATTATTTTTATTGGCTTTTTAATTCCTATTATGCTGTTTTATAACGTCTATCAATATTTAGTATTTAGTGGAAAGGTGACCAATACTCAATATCATTAGTAGGTAGTAATAGCTATACTGGGAGAGTCTTTGGGTTAAAGAATATCTATTAAAGATACGATCTAAAGATGCCATCATTAAAAAATCTGAATTTTACCAATCAGTAATTCATCGAGAAATTGGGTAAAAACCACGTACTTTAGGACGGCTTTAATTTGATTGTTCTAAGTAACTCTCGAACTACGTCTGTTTGAGTCCTACTATTTTGTCGGCAAAACTTTTTTTTGAGAATATTTGTGGTTGGGTGAGATTGCGATCGCCCCAAATTTTATGCAAATTTCTTG
>CAZLKI010000271.1:0-4169 GCA_964560035.1 uncultured Synechococcus sp. | reverse complement strand
GTCTAGCTGACTTATGTGTACACGGTAGGTCCTTTGGGGGGGGTCGAGCAATTACTATTTAATTACTTTCAAATTAGCTCCAAATTATTATTAGACATTTATACTAAGAAGAAGTCACTACTAAGCAAAAAAGGTATTTAATAAAATGACTGAAGTTTTTACCAAGGGTATAGAAAAATCCTTACAAGTAGGTAGACCTGCGCCCGATTTTGAGGCTACAGCCGTAGTCGATCAAGAGTTTAAAACCATTAGACTATCCGATTACAAAAGTAATAAGTATGTAGTTTTATTCTTTTATCCTTTAGATTTTACGTTTGTTTGCCCTACCGAAATAACTGCTTTTAGCGATCGCTACCATGAATTTAAAGCTCTTAATACAGAAATTTTAGGAGTATCAGTTGATAGTGAGTTTTCCCATTTAGCTTGGATTCAAAACGATCGCAAATCTGGAGGCATAGGTGACTTAAACTATCCACTTGTATCCGATCTGACAAAAACTATTAGTGCTGCTTATAACGTCTTAATTCCAGAAGCAGGGGTGGCATTAAGAGGTTTATTTATTGTGGATAAAGAAGGAATTGTTCAGCACGCTACTATTAATAACTTAAGTTTTGGACGCAGTGTGGATGAGACTCTACGAACTTTAAAGGCGATCCAACATACCCAATCTTATCCAAGTGAAGTTTGTCCAGTGGGATGGGAACTCGGTCAAGAAACGATGAAACCTACACCTAAAGAATCTAAAGAGTTTTTTGCCAAGCTTTAACTTGCTAAACTTTATATGGATATTTCTAACGAATAGCAATCGACCGAGCCATAAAAGCCACTTTATGAGTCTTATTAAAATATTTAGAGGTTTTTAGGATGCATAAGCTTTTTTTTCATTCAATTTTTCATTCAATATTGATCGGAGGAATAGTTACGTTCAATATTTTTCCTGCCTTAGCCCAAATTGAAGTTGTTAGTAAAGACGGGACTTTGACAATGCGATCGCTAACAGATTTATGTACGTTAAACGATCCTGTTAATGAATACTCAGTAAAACGCGGCGTAAGGGGAATTTTATATATTACTAGCTGTAAAGGCGATCAATTTCCTAATAGTCTAAACGAGCGAGTTAGATATCGATTTATAGATATAGGTGGCAATGGTACGGAGAGATGTTACGGGATTATGGATGCATCGACCAAAAATAATCTAACCGAACAAGTCTGGAAGGTAAGAGGGGCAGTAGTAGGCTATCCTTGTAATACAGTTGGTCGTAGCTATACCCTAATCTTACCTAAAGGCAACTAAGAGTAACTGAACGCTAAATTAATCAGACAAAGTTAGTTTAGTTTATAAATAATTTATAGATGTAGGCATCTGCCAAAATTGCCTCGGCTATTAAAGGATCGATTTTTAACGGTTTCAGGCTGGTAAGTTGATTTACATCTATAAGACTCAATACAGGAATGCGATCGCATTTAAATCCTTGAGCAGTAATAAAATCTTCTATTTGCTGAGAATTTTGAAAGTAGATATCACCAATCGGGCGATCGCTCAGACGAGAAACCATTTGGGAAATCTGTCCTAGCGATGGACATATCTGTTTGCGGCGATTAATAGCTTCAACGGTTACAAAGTCGGAAGTAATCCATATTCCACCATATAGTTGCAAAAGTTCGCGAACGTAGTTAAATACCTGCTGCTTTTGCGCGTGACTTAAATACATTAATAAGCCTTCGCATAAAACCGCGATTGGTTCGGACTGACTCAGATATTGGTTACATTCGCTTAATTGATTGGACTTACCAGCTATATCTACAGGTAAAAAGTGCAGATTAGAGCGATTTCCGATTAGTGCCTTGACCAAACTTATCTTGCGATCGGTCATCAGAGGTAAATCGCTTTCAATAAAAGTAACATCAGGATCTTGAGACATAATCATGCCCCGTGGTAGTAAACCTGATGCTATTTCAATTATCTGTCTGCGATTATTTTTAGGATGAAGATTTATAAAAGCTTGATTTATAGCTCGATAGCGACTTTCAATCAGTACAGCAATTTCCGCACCCTGCTCTAGCTTTTGCCCCAATAGAGTCTCAACTACAGATTGAGCGTTTACTAGCTCAGATAAATCCTTAGTGTAAGGAATGTCAGTAAATGCCCTAGCATACGCCACGAGCAAAGCTGTAGGACTAATTTTATCAAATACGCTCTGGGATAACTGCGGCATTTTTTAGCTTAGTATTCCCAAATTATAATGATGAAAAGTGAACCTAGTAAGCATCCTGCAACTCATAAAAGTCAGGAGTGATGTAATCCTTTCGCATGGGATAGCCGACCCAATCTTCAGGCATTAAAATCCGCTTGAGGTTTGGATGTCCTTCATAGACAATGCCGTACATATCAAAAGTTTCCCGCTCTTGCCAATCTACCGACTTCCAAATCCAAAATACCGAGGGTACTCTAGGATCGTTACGGGGTAGAAATACTTTAACCCTTACTTCTTCAGGTTTAGCATCAGGATTATCAGTTAGCTTTGCCAAATGGTAAGTACTAACTAATTCCGCACCTGCACCCGAATCGTAGCCACATTGACACATCAGATAGTTAAATCCGTAGGCATAGAGGGCAGTGGCAAAAGGGATCAAATATTCGCGATCGACTTTAAGAATCGGAACATTTTGATGATCTAAACCTAAAAACTCGTGACTAAAGCCGTTTTCAGTCAACCATCTAGAGACTTTATCTGTAGTTTCCACTAAAGATTCTTTAACTTCTTCAGCCATTAATTTCTACCTCTTGCTTTTTGGCAATTTCTAATGCAGGTAAAGGAATACCAGATTCTATTAATGATTTAGGTGGAGCCATACGGGTTGGCAACTCTAAATACTGCCCTGTTAAAAATGGTTCAACCACTTTCATTTCATGCTTAATGCTATAAAAACGGTGGGTTTGCTTGATATGAGCTTTCTCGATATAACCATCGGCATCGATCTTTTTGCGAAGCTTAATAATGGCATCAAAAATCGCCTCGGGGCGGGGCGGACAGCCGGGCAAATAAACATCAACTGGAATTAACTTATCAACTCCACGCACAGTGGTATAGGAATCCGTACTAAACATTCCACCTGTAATCGTACAAGCTCCCATGGCAATTACATATTTAGGCTCTGCCATCTGCTCGTAAAGACGCACTAAAACTGGTGCCAATTTCATATTGACCGTGCCAGCCGTAATAATTAAATCTGCCTGTCTGGGGCTAGAACGGGGTAATAAACCAAAGCGATCGAAGTCAAACCGAGAGCCAAGCATGGCGGCAAACTCAATAAAGCAGCAACTACTGCCATAGAGCAAGGGCCACAGACTAGACATTCTTGCCCAGTTGTAGAGATCGTTGAGGGTAGTAAGAACTACATTATTGGATAAATCTTGAGTAACTCTAGTTTCCTCAATTGGATTCATCAAGCGTTGTTTTTGATCTTCAATACTAAAATCTAAACTAATATCTTCTGCTTTCATGACCATTCCAAAGCTCCTTTGCGCCAAGCGTATACAAGACCTAAAACTAAAATCGAAATAAAAATTACAGCTTCAATAAAAGCTAAAAGCCCTAATTGACTAAATGCCACTGCCCAAGGATATAAAAATACTGTTTCTACATCAAAAATCACAAATGCAAGGGCAAACATGTAGTAGCGAATATTAAATTGAATCCATGCCTCACCTCTTGGCTCACATCCAGATTCGTATGTAGTGCGGGCAGCAGGACTGGCGATCGCTGGGCTCAGTAATTTTGCTAAAACTATTCCCAAGATTGGTACAAAAATACAGACTAACAAAAATACCAGAAGGTATTCATATCCTGTTAAAACCAATGTACTTCCCTCTCAATTAATATGTGATTAATATATAACTTTGTAAACTCTAACATTTTTTGCAGTTTAGTTGACACTCATAACCATAGGAAACTTGACACAGCCTTTATCGGGCAAATTCATAATATTTCTAGTTTGTAATTTTTTACGATTTGACTATACAGTCGGTTGAGGCAATTTTTAGAATTTAGCTAGATTAAGATAAATAACTTTATTAGGGATTAGGGAGCTTTTGGCATCTTAAATACTTAGTTTTTTCTCGATAAAGCCTTGAACCATGAAAATTTATTTCGGGCTTGGACTTCT
>CAZLKI010000270.1:0-4173 GCA_964560035.1 uncultured Synechococcus sp. | reverse complement strand
AGTTTACTACTGGCATATTAAACCTCAGAATGTATCAGCGATCGTGAAGCAGCATTTTAAAGGGGGAAAAGTCGTTAAATCGCTCTTGCATAAACGATTACACTCAGATCCGCAGGAATTTGACTAAGACTATTTTTATAAAAGATTTGGCATATTTTCTAGACTTTCCCAAATCTAGTAGGCAGTCAAGGGATGATTGACGAGTAGAGACGCTTCAATTTGATGCGAGCATCTTCAGTAGTAAATTGCCAATCAACCTTACAAGAAAGATCGTTTCTACGTTTTTCTCAAGCAGAGATCTCTTGAATCAAAAGCTGTTTGTCAGAAAAACGGGAAATTTAGAAGTACGCCCTCAGAGGCAAACTATAAAGCTTTCCGCAAGAAGGTAAAAACCATTGTCAATAACTCGAATTATGGGCAAAGGTAAAAGTCGAAAAGCTTGCACCTATTGTTAGAGGTTGGAGGAATTACCACCGCTTCTGTAAGATGGACGGTTTAAGAAACTTGTTATATCGCATCCAATACAAAGCATTTAAGGTATTCAATAAGGAAACCAAACAAAATCGCTACTCCTATAAGAAATTACTCGATAAAGCTTTCCCTACTGTTTCTTATTCTGAAAACAACTATATCAACGTTAAAGGAGAGAAATCCCCCTACGATGGCGATATTGCTTATTGGAGCGAACGTAATAGTAAGCTCTAGGACGGCACAACCTCTAAAGCTCTTAAAAAGCAAAACTATTCATGTAATATCTGTGGATTAAAATTCGCCAATGATGAGAAAGTACATCTACATCATGTCGATATCATGTCGATGGAAATCACCAGAATTGGAAGCCCAAAAATCTTGTAGCAATACACGAAAGCTGCCACGACTTCCATCACATGAGCAAAAGTGCAAGCTAAGAATATCGAGAGCTGGATGCGTAGAAATACGCACGTCCAAATCGAACAGAGAGGGGCTAGGGATAATACCCTACCTCAACTCTAACGGAGAAAAGTTAGTAGGTTTTATATACTAAGATTCTCTAGCCGAGTTGAGCAATTGACTGGTAGAGTCCCTAAAATTGAAGACTATGCTACAAATAGTGAAGTATTAGCTTTAATTTATGCCGCCAATAAATCGGGTGCATTTTTGCAGAAGAAAAGTAAAGTCTTTATTTAAAGATATTAAGTCAAAATATTAAGTAAAAATTGTTATATGTCCATTGCCATTGTCATTGCTATTCTCGCGGTTTTAGTCATAGTTCACGAATCTGGGCATTTTCTTGCGGCTCGGCTTCAGGGTATCCACGTTAATCGGTTTTCGATTGGGTTTGGTCCCGCATTGTGGAAATATCAGGGTAGCCAGACTGAGTATGCAGTGCGATTATTTCCCCTTGGTGGCTTTGTCGGATTTCCCGATAATGATGAAGAAAGTATTATTCCCGATGACGATCCCAACTTGCTCAAAAACCGACCTATTGCCGATCGCGCGATTGTGATGAGTGCTGGAGTTGCAGCTAATTTAATTTTTGCTTACTTAGTTTTAGTATTAATGACTCTGAGTGTAGGCGTTGGAAATGTAGAACAGGCGGGGGTGAAAATTTCGGTTAATAGTCCTGAATCTCCTGCGGCGATCGCGGGCTTAAGAGAGGGAGATGTAATTTTAGCTGCCGATGGGATTAATTTTGGCAAAAGTCTCAAGACGCTAGAGCAGTTTCAAGCTTTAATTGCCTCCAAACCCAATCAATCCATCGGCTTGAAAGTGGAACGCAACGAAAAGATTCTCGATCTTAATGTTGTGCCTGTGGGTGAAGTAGGTAAAGGCAAAATTGGCGTAAAACTAAACTTTACAGGTAAACCTTCTCGCCGTCCTGTAGCTAATTTAGTTGAAGCGTTGACAGTCGCCGCAGAGGATTTTGAGAATTTAATTGTCATGACATTTAAAGGATTAGGGCAGTTGGTCACTAATTTTCAGGGTACTGCTGCTCAAGTGGCTGGACCTGTGGCGATCGTGGCAATAGGATCGCAGTTAGTTAAGTCTGATTTCTCTAGTATTTTTAACTTTACCGCAATCATTAGCATCAACCTCGCCGTGATGAATATCCTGCCGTTACCTGCTTTGGATGGTGGACAGTTAGCATTTTTACTAATTGAAGCTGTGCGCGGTGGAAAACCTTTACCCGAAAAGTTCCAAGAAACAGTTATGCAAGGTGGCTTAGTTTTACTCTTAAGCTTAGGCGTAGTCATGATTTTTAAGGACTCTATCGGTTTAATCAGACAAAGCTTATCGATGTAGTTAAGGTTAGAAATCTCAAGATAACAGCTATCTTGGCTAAGTTCTGATTGACCGCAAATAACCGATAACATTTTTGCGATCGCAATGAGCATTTTGACTTAGATAGCTTTTCTATAATCCTCAGTTAAGCTCCAGTTAAGCGAAAGGTTATAGATATAAACACAGGAAGAGTTAAACAGACTTAGGTAATAGATAGTTAATTAAATATAAACTCAAGATATTTTAGAATAAGGTTGTAAAAGTTGTAATTAAGTCTACTTAAATTAGCCATAAGATTATGTTGGCTTTGAGTTAGTTTACTTTAATTAAATATAGACTTGCCGTAGTTTTAAGTAGACCTGCTGTGGTTAAAAATAATATTATCAATGTTTAAAATTAATCTACTTTAAGAAAATATTTAATTGCCAAAGTATAAAGCATATCTACTTTACTTGCATATAACTTTGCCTTAATCATAATACAAACTTACTTTGATTGTAAAAAACGTACTGTAGTTCAAAAAATACTACGCAAACCTAAGACAAGCTTACTTTAATAAAATATATGTTTACCATAGTTCAAAATATACCTGCTCAACATAAATTGTTACTCATGCCCTAATCTAGGCATCCTGAATGCGATCGCTAAAATATTTTTCAATAGCATCCACAAAATCATGAGATTCTAACCACAGATAAGCTTCGTCCGATGACATTGCCGTAAGTTCGGAAGTCTGTTCTTTTTGAAATACATCTCTACCGTTCTCAACTAAAAACCACGTTCCTTTTTCGGTTACATACAAAATCTGATGAATTTTATCCAGCATTACTCTGGGCATATATTCAGCAACTATGGTCGCAGTCTCGGTGTTGTAGCGGATGCGATCGATGATTTTTATCATTAAATTAAGATTCCAAAAGTTGTGATTAGGTTAATTTTTAAAGCTAATTTATTTTTTAACTTCGAGCCTAATTGCTTCAGCTAATCTATATTACAATTGCCTTGGAAGTTGTTAAGTAATCTTTTCCGATTCATTTCCCGATCTTGAGATCCCCAAGGTATAAAAAAGTTATCCCAAGATTACAACGTCCTAATCGGATCGAAAAGTAACTTACTTTAGAGTAGATTTTTTGGCAAAACCTGCTCTAGCTAATGAATCTAATACAAAGTCTGACCAGCTTGATAGGCATTTTTAAAGCTATCGTAATCTAGCTCTACTTGAGTTGCGTAGTCTAAGGCAAAGTTGAGAAGTTCAGTTTTAAAGCCAGACTTACTGGTTATGACATCGGTAATTTGCTTATCTTTACTGTAAGGAATTAGCCCAGAATTGTAGTCTCGATCGGCGATCGCATGATTTTTTGCCACAATTTTACCGAAATAACTTACAGCCATATTGAATTTATCGTAGCTGGTCAGTTTGGTATAGTCAAAATCCTCTTGAAAGGGTGACTTTTCACGGATAAAGAATTGCAAGTTGTTAACCGTGGTGTATCCCGCTAAATCATCGGCATTATTCAGCATGGCTTTGAGCGTCATCGCGGCACGTTGTCCTTGGTGATATCCATAACTGGCAGCAGGAAACTGTCTAGGTGAGGCGATCGCTACTGCACTACTCAGTTCTTGTTTCATTTCCAAAATCAGATCGTCGTTGGTGGCACTGGTTTCGCCTTCGATCAATAAATAATAGCGATATCTTCCAAGGCTGCCAGTACCAGAGCCAAGTTTGAGCCGAGCATCTTTTAAAAGGTAAAAACTATTACCCCGCCGTTTAGAAGCAGGAATTGACTGCAAATAGCTACTCATAGCCGACTGAATTGATGAATAAGTCCCAAAAGGAACCGCTTGCAAATCACTGGTAGTTAGAAAACGACGTTGGCTATTGCTTATAGTTGTATATTTTGCTAAAAAAGT
>CAZLKI010000269.1:0-4173 GCA_964560035.1 uncultured Synechococcus sp. | reverse complement strand
GGTGGTCGAGGTTTGGATTTAATTAATCAAATTGTCGATGTGTTTAGATATGAACCCGCGTCAGGCGATCGCAACTGTTTACGGATGATTAAATATTACGTTCCTGTAGCTTGAACTAAACCCTGAATATGCTCTATATCATTGCTTATTTTCTGGAGCAGAACTAAAGCATCATCGGATAATTGTTGGTTCTTACCTTGGCTCTCTAATTGGTCGGCAATTTTGGCAATACCGATAATCCCGATCGCCGCACTCGATCCCTTAATAAAATGTGCCTCTCGCTCAATCTGAACATATATTTGCTGGGAAATAGCGATTTTGAGAGCTTCTAGATGTTCAGGTATGGTTTCTAAAAACGCACCTATTAGTTCTTGCTGAAATTCAGCATTTCCGCCACACATTTGCTCTAGATACTGCCAGTCAATTTCTAGTTCGCTACCCTCATGATGATCTTGAGCTAATGAGTTATCAATCTCAACTTGAGATATTAGTGATTTACTAGAAGGCGACTCTGTTAATATTTTAGGCTCTCTCTTTGCCAAAATCTCATTCCAAAAGACCAGTTTATTTCCTAAATCTTCTTTACGAATTGGTTTGCTGAGATAGTCATCCATCCCTGCCGCCAAGCAGCGATCGCGATCTTCTTTCATCGCATTTGCGGTAAGCGCGATAATGATCGTTTTAGTTGACTTATCTTTAGTTGCCTTATCTCGATCTGCCTCCAAATTTCGGATGCGCTGACTAGTCTCATAACCATCTAAAATTGGCATCTGACAATCCATCAGAATAATATCATAGGGAATCTGAGCGATCATTTCTAGAGCTTCTTTACCATTTCCTGCAATATCGACCTGATAGCCTAAATTAGCAAGTTGATTAATCACTACTTTTTGATTAATTGGGCTATCTTCTGCCAGCAAAATTTTGAGTTTAGATGGGAGAATTGGTTTTAAATCCAAGGATGAATCTTGCGATTTTTTAGCCTCAGCTAAATTTTGGTGAATACCTGTGAGCGCGTCAATAATGCAGCTTAAAAGTCGGAGTTTTCGTACAGGCTTACGCAGATAGTAGGCAAAGCCAATTTCTAGTATTCGTCTCGCTACAACATTTCGATCGAGAGAGGTCAGCATGATTAAATGAGTATTTTGGAGAATTGGTGAATCCTTGATTTGTTTCCCTAAACTCTCCCCATCCAGATCGGGCATTTGCATATCTAATATCGCAAGTTGATAAGGGTCACCGACTTCCATCGCCCGATTGAGATAAGACATCGCCTTACGAGAATGTTCAACTGTATCAACTCGCATTTCCCACGCACTAAGCTGATGGGCGAGAATTCGACAGTTAGTCGTACTGTTATCTACAACTAGAACTCGGATTCCTTGGAGAGAATCAACATCAAGATTATTTGCGGGGCAGTCAGATTGTTTTTCAAATAGAAGTTCAAACCAAAAAGTCGATCCATAATTCTCCTTACTCTCTAAATGAATCTCACCTCCCATCAACTCCACGATCTGCTTACAGATCGCTAGTCCTAAACCTGTGCCACCATATTGACGGGTTGTGGAAGCATCAACTTGGGTAAAAGGCTGAAATAGTTTTGACTGAGATGCGGCAGGAATCCCGATGCCTGTGTCAATTATGGCAAAGCGAAGAGAGGCGGTGATTGTATCTTCTGATATTAAACTAACTTCGATCGTAACTTCCCCTTTAGATGTAAATTTAATCGCATTATTGACTAAATTTAATAAGACTTGACGCACACGACCCACATCGCCCTGTAGAAATTTAGGAACATCAGCATGAATGAATGTAATTAGCTCTAGCCCTTTAGTTTGTGCAACTGTGGCTAATATTTCGGCAACTTCTTCAATACTGATTTCTAGATCGAATTCAAGATTCTCTAAGAGCATTTCTCCTGCTTCTAATCTGGAAAAATCAAGAATTTCGTTGATCAAAGTTAATAAGTGGTCGCCACTACTACGAATAGTTTGAGCAAAATCCTTTTGTTGTTCATTTAAACTTGTATCCAGCAACAAGCCAGTCATGCCAATTACCGCATTCATGGGAGTGCGAATTTCATGGCTCATCGTTGCTAAGAAGGAACTTTTGGCGATCGCCGCTTGTTCGGCTTCCGATCGGGCTATCTCTAGTGCCACATTTTGCTCTTGCAAAAGCTTGAGTTGCTCTTTTTCGTGGGCAAGCAATCGTGACTGGGCGATCGCAATTCCGATTTGATCGGCAATCTGGCTTAAAAGACTAATTTCAAAGGATTCCCAATGTCTTGGAGCAGAGCATTGATGCGCGATCAACAATCCCCACAATTGTTCGTTTTCGATAATCGGCACAACCAGATTTGCTTGTACTTGGAATCTTGCTAAAAGTTCTTTATGGCATTGACTGAGATCGGATTCAGCGACATTATCGATCGCTAGCTTGCGACCATCTCTATAGGTTTTCCACTGCCCCGATTGGAAACAAGTATCTTGAATATCTGTACCAAGAGAAGATATCCATGTAGAAGTAACAGATTCTACTTCTACAGTACCATTCCAGTCAGGATGAAATCGGTAGATGATCGCGCGATCGGTATTCAGAAACTTGCGAATTTCGCTAACAGCGGTATTAAGAATTTCCTTGAGGTCTAGGGACTGTCGAATACGGAGTGCAATATCTGAAAGAAGCAGCGATCGCCAGTTTTGTTTATGGAGATCTCTTTCAACTTTACGCTTCTCCATAAATTGACCGATCTGTCTACTAATGGCAGCCACAGTATTCATCAGTTCTAAACTAGACTGCTGGCGCTGACAGCTAAACATCGTAACCACAGCTAAAACTGACTTATTCTCGCCTTGAATCGGAAAACTAAATGCGTAGTTTAAGCCTACTTTTTTGACGGCTTCAGAGTTGCGGAAATTGGGATATTGGTCAATATCAATCCACTTAGTGGAGCCTTCCGCCCAAACCGAGCCAATCAAGCCAGAACCATGTTCAATCGACATTAGTTGATGGGTTTGGATTAACTCTGTTGCTTCAATTGTGGGCATGGCATAACTTGCTATGAGCTGTAGAGTGTGAGGATATGTAATAGTTAGCCACAGTTCGCCTAGATCCCAAGATAACTGTTCGCATAGTGTCTCTAAGATCCTCACTGCTGAGTTATTAAAACTTGATGATTCCGCGAGAATTCGTGAAATTTGATTCTGGGTAGTTACCAATTTTTTGGTATATCTACGGCGGAGGCGATCGCGTTCGGCATCCTTTTGTGCGGTAATATCCTTGGCAACGTATAGGAATCCCGTAATCTTACTTTGGTCGTCACGAATAGCTGTAATTGTCAACAAAACGGGAAAGCGATCGCCATTCTTACGAATATAAGTCCATTCTTTCTCAAATACTTGCGCCAATTTTGCCTTAGCCACAAACATTTCAAAGCTAGGTTCGATAGTTTGGTTTAATTCTGCTGATAATTGCTGCGCAGTCTCGATCATTTCATTAGTGTCATGGAAAATTGCAGGATCTTTACCAATTATTTCTGCTGCCTCATATCCCAATATCGCCTCTGCACCAGAGTTAAAGGATTGAATAACACCTTGCAAATCAGTGGCAATAATCGCAAGATTAGCACTATCTAAAATTGCTTGTTGCAACATCGATACTTTCTTCGAGGACTCAAGTACAGACACAAGGAGATTTGCTGCTTCGTTATTTCGCCGTAACTCCAACTGACTGACTATTAAGCGACTGAGTGATTCTAGTTGTTGAATTTGTAAAGGTGTCAATTCTCTTGGCTGGCGATCGATGACACATAGACTTCCTAAGGTAAAATTATCTGAAGTCGTTAAGGGTACACCAATATAAGAGCGAATATTAGGGTCATTAACTACCAGTGGGTTATCGGCAAAGCGCTGATCTTTAGTAGCATCAGGAACATTTAAGATCGCATTATCGGCGACAATATGACCACAAAAAGAAGTATCTCTTGACGTTTCGGTTGTATCGATCCCAACACGCGACTTAAACCACTGCCGATCGCGATCAATTAGAGATATCAAGGCGATCGGCATACCACAGATACTTGCGGCTAGTTGGGTTAAGTCATCATATTCTTGCTCTGGCAATGTATCGAGAATCTTATAGCGCTCAAGAGCAGCTTGGCGATCGCTCTCATTT
>CAZLKI010000268.1:0-4187 GCA_964560035.1 uncultured Synechococcus sp. | reverse complement strand
AATACTTCTAGATGCAGAATCATTCCTACGGGTGCAGGCAAAACCATATCAGTTGGCAAAAAAGCGCGGGATGTGACTAAAACTAAAGTAAAGATAAAGATAATGAAAATCAGAACTGGGGCAATGTACTGGCGGAAGAATTGCATATATTTAAGACATTTGTAAGCAGTTTTATTGTACGCGACTGAGTAAAAATAGCCCTGTGGTCAAGCCAATTAAATTTGGAAACCAAGCTGCGGCGATCGGTGAGAGGATTTCCACCTGCCCCAGCGCACCAAAAATAAACAGTAGCAAATAATAGCCAAAAATAATCAAAATACTCAAACCAAACCCCCTAGCGGTACTGGTACGTTGCGGACGCATACCTAAAGGCGAGCCTACCATCGCAAAGACGACACAGACAAAAGGAAACGCATATTTTTGTTGTAGGCTAACTTCTAATTTTTTAAACTCCTTTAAATTGCCCGATGCTTTTACGAGCTCGATATGACGGGTTAATTCACCAATATTCATCTCTGCCGAGTTACGCTGCTCGTTGGCTAAATCTAGGGGAGCACGGGGTAATCTCAGTTGCTGACGGTCAAATCTTAAAATACTCCGATAAGAGCCATCATTTCCAATTAAATAAGTAGTGCCATTTTCTAAATTCCATACATTTAATTCAGGTACCCATATTGCTGATTCGGCAGATAGAACCTGTTGGAGAGTACCTTGGGAAAAATCTAAAATAGTCAGCCCCTGCATTTTTGTCCCATCAAATCGGCGGGCATAGAAACTCCGAATTAAGCTTTGCTCTCTGCCCCCATTCGGTTGAACTATTTCTCCATATTGCTGATAAAAAATGTCCTTGCTTTTAAATTGCTGGTTATCCTGCTTGAGGGCAGTTCTGAGAATAGTTTTAGCCTGCCAGTTTGCGGAAGGTACTATTATTTCACTGAATAGAAATGTCATGCCCGAAACTAAAATACTTAAAACTAAAGCAGGCACAACTAAGCGATAGGGGCTAACTCCCGAACTTCTTAGGGCAGTGGTCTCTCCATCCGTAGACAGCCGACTATAGGAAATAAGCGTTCCTAGTAATGCTGACATCGGGAAGGAATACATTATAAACTGGGGCAACTGCAAAGCAAAAATCTGGAGAGCGGTCATAATTCCCAATCCAGCATCCGTAATTAGACGCACTAACTCGAATAGCGAACCAATTACAAGGGCGATCGATGAAAACGCTCCAACCCCAAATAAAAATGGAGCCACCATTTCAGAACATAAGTAGCGATCCATGATTGAAATACGCGGAACCCAGTCTAGCTGAATTGATGACTTCGTCTTAGTACGGATGGATTTTGGTAGGGTTGCCATTAGGTAGCGAGCAGGTTTCTTGAATTTTATAATGCAATTTCCGAAAACTTCTACTGTTTTTGACTTGTGGTTTTAGCTGCATTCTTACAAAGTCTACTCATTTAGATTTAGTAACTCGAATAGGTGACTTTATTGAGTTTATGACAGATTGGGGTTTATTAGGTGATTTTCGTGGTGATGATATTGATGACGGCTTGGCTACAGAGTTAGTTTTACCGCGTCTGGGCATGTGATGTTGATCGTGGGGTTGCTCAGATTTAACATCATGTCTAACAGAAGAACTTGTACCGAAGCCAGTCACGATTTCTTGGGGTAGCGATCGCTTAATTAATTTTTCAATATCTGCTAAATATTTACGCTCATCCGCACTTACCAGCGATATTGCTTCACCTGAAGATCCAGCCCTACCCGTCCGCCCAATCCGATGCACGTAATCTTCGGGGACATTGGGTAACTCAAAGTTGACTACATGGGGAAGTTCGCTAATATCTAAACCACGGGCAGCAATATCGGTTGCGACTAATACTTGCAAACTGCCGTCTTTAAATTTTCCAAGGGCGCGGGTACGGGCGTTTTGACTTTTATTACCGTGAATAGCCAATGCCTCAATATTATCTTGATATAGTTGCTTGACAAGGCGATCGGCACCATGTTTAGTTCTGGTAAAAACTAGCACCTGATACCAATTATTAGTTTTGATTAAATGCGTTAGTAACTCACGCTTGCGATCGCGATCGACTGGAAAAATTCGCTGTGTTACCAAATCTGAAGTGGCATTTTGACTGGCGACCTGAACCATGACGGGCTGACTTAATAATTTACTGGCAAAGGATTTGATTTCATTGGAGAAAGTTGCTGAAAATAAAAGATTTTGGCGTTGTTTTGGTAATAATGCCAAGATGCGCTGTATATCCCGAATGAAACCCATATCCAACATGCGATCGGCTTCATCTAATACTAGAATCTCAACTTGAGATAAGTCTAATCTACCTTGTTGGACGTGATCTAATAGTCGCCCCGGAGTTGCTACTAAAATATCGACACCACTTTTAAGTCGCTGAATTTGGGGATTGATATTTACACCGCCATAAATCACCATTGAGGTTAGCGGGAGATACTTACCGTAGGTTCTTACGCTTTCTTCGACTTGGGCGGCAAGTTCACGGGTGGGGGTAAGAATTAGCGATCGAATCGGGACTTTACCAGTTGGGGATCTTTTAACCACTTTATTCGATTCCCGATCTGATAGCAGGTGCAAGATTGGTAGAGTGAATCCTGCGGTTTTACCCGTACCAGTTTGCGCTCCCGCCAATAGATCTCGACCCGATAGCACTACGGGGATCGCCTGTGATTGAATGGGTGTGGGCTTAGTATAACCCTGGGCAGTAACGGCACGGAGAATTTGATCGGATAAACCGATTTCAGAAAAGCTAGATAAAGACATAGAACTCCAAAAATTTTATTGGTCTGTCGCTGTTAGCGATGCAGTTTTTAGCCATAACGAATTCCTAGACCAATTTCTTAGAGGTGTTAAAACGAGATGTTAAAACATTTCTAAAAACCTAAAACCTTACCCAGAGGGATTTTAAAGCTTCAAAGACAGGCGTACTATTTTTGATGCGGTCAGACGGACAGAGACAGAAGAATTGAACTTAGCAATATCAATAACTGGGAGTAGATACTGCAAGCATAAATAATAGCAGAAGTTTGGGATTTACAGCGATCGAGAAATCATTTTTTTAGTTGGTGACGAGATTTAGCCAAATCGGAAATATCTCTGGAATTTCTTCAAGCAACTCAAACTGGTTGATTAATAATTTTACTGCCTGTTCTGTTGCTTCCAAAGTCCATCCCAATCCATTTACGTTCATGGGACGAGTGGCTACAACCCAAAACTCAATCACAACTTGAGATGTAATAAAACAGCGATCGCCTTGCTCCAATATTTGTGAAATAGCATTATCGACTTGGTTATACTCAGGAAATTGATTGTTAGTAAATCTGAGAATAATATTTGTATCAAGTAAATAGCTTTTCATCTGCCCCGATCGTCATAAATATTTTCACGATTTGATGCCTCAATTGGCAAGCTTATTTTACTTTTAGGAAAGTGAGATATCCATTCAAGAAATTGCTTAGCTTTATTAATTGAGCTTAAATTTTTGTTAGGGGCTTCTACCTGAATCTTCCTTTTAGCAAGGAGTTTTGATTCAAAGAGTTCTCGATCTTCGGATGGGAGATTTAATATTACTTCTACGAGAGAGTCAATAAGTTGGACATTCATGGTTTTATATAAAATTTAATGGATTTTGATAGATATCTACACTATCTTGGTTTTGTAACTTGTTTTTTCGATCCAATTTCACAATTAAGATCTTATTTTTTGATTGGATAAGTAAATTGTTAAATTTTCAGCCAAGGCAACTGGATTTACTGCCATTTCAGATTGATTTTTTGCTAACTGAATCGCGGTTTGAGAATGCCAGACTGCTGCGGCGATCGCACTATCACTAATAGATAATTTTTGCGCTAATAATCCTCCCATGATTCCCGTTAACACATCTCCACTTCCGCCTCTTGCCAACGAGGGCGTACTTTCAGGATTTATCCAAGTTTGGACTTCGCTACTTTCTTTTTTAAAGTCTCTTTTAAAGTTAGTCGCAAAGCTGATAGCAGTTCTAGCTCCTTTGAGTAAAATTAGAGTATTCGTATCTCTGGCAGCATTTTGTAAACGTGTAAGGCGATCTTGATTCTTCTTTTGTTCATGTAGATTTTCATGTAGATTTTCAGAAGGAAATAAGCGACAAAACTCTCCCCAGTGCGGCGTT
>CAZLKI010000267.1:0-4194 GCA_964560035.1 uncultured Synechococcus sp. | reverse complement strand
TCAGCTATGAATCAAACTAATGATCAAGATTTAAAGATGTCTAGCTTAACAGAAACCTTATCCTTAACAAAGGACAAGAAATTCTATGTTAATGGAGTAGATGTAGCCGCATCATCCGTGGATGTTGTGGTTGTTTTGTCTTGGAATGGAGATCCAGAGGCTTTAGTAAATATGAGCCCACCAGTAGCAAAAAGCCTAGCTATCAGTCTCTTTAAGGCAATTGAGGCTTTAGAAAATAAGTTCGGACTGAAAGTATATGACCTTGAAGAACTTGAGAATCTCAGCACAAATGAAATCTCGTCAAACTAAGTAAATGAATAGAATTACCTTAAAGTATACGTTTAGAAAAACTGCTGAAAAAATTGATGGTTTTAGCAAGCTTTCAAATGGTTGGCATTATGGACAGGGAATTACACCATCTATTAAAGTTATAGCTAGAGCCAAGAAGCTCAATGAGATTGCGGCTGATGTGGGCTTTAATGATACAAATGTTTTTCCTGGTATTGATGGGGAAGTTCAATTTACTGCCTACTTCCAAGACTTGTATCTAGAATTTACAATTGCCCCTGATGGACTGGTAACTTACATTTATGAGCGCGATCATCAGGAAATGGAGTATGAAACAATTTCCGATGATGAAGCCTTTGTAAAAATTAGAAGCTTTAGTGGAGTGATATGGGCTTTGTCAGATCATTAAACACTTCCGTAATTCAATCTATTAGTTCAACTGGCGATAAGTGTCATTTTAATATTGCCATTTCCGAAAAGGAAGCACGATCTGTAATTATGGGAATCTCAATTAATGAATTTACGATCTGTATTAATGGAAATTATAGAAGCGTTGAAGAGAAAGATTTAATTCTTTAGACATGAGAGACTTTAAATAGTCAGATAATCGGCACATAAAAATTAATTTAAAAAAAATGATGGCAACTATCTCAACCGAGCAGATCGATCTGATTGTTAAAAACCTGCATCAAGACCCGTTTACAGTTCTTGGTTCTCATCAAATCGAACGAGAAGGACAAACGATCTGGGTAATTCGGGCTTATTTACCCGATGCCGAAGCTGTAGCGGTTGTAGATCCGTTAAATCACCGTCAATACCCGATGGAATCTATACATCATCCGCATTTTTTTGAATGTGTGATTTCTGATGCTCCTAAATTATTTAGTTATAAGTTGAAAGTGACCGAATGGGTAGATGGACAAAAAAGCGATCGCCTGATCTACGATCCCTATTCTTTTAAGTCACCATTAATTACCGATTTTGACCGTCATCTCTTTGCCCAAGGTACGCATTATCAGATTTATGAAAAGATGGGGGCACACGTTACCAAAAATGATGAAGTCGAAGGTGTATATTTCGCGGTCTGGGCACCAAATGCACGTAATGTTTCAGTATTGGGTGATTTTAACTATTGGGATGGTCGCAAGCATCAAATGCGTAAAACCGAAACTGGGGTGTGGGATTTATTCATTCCCGACATTGGCATAGGTTGTACTTACAAATTTGAGATTAAAAACCAAGCGGGACATATCTACGAAAAATCCGATCCCTATGGCTTTCAGCAAGAAATTCGCCCCAAAACTGCCTCGGTTGTAAACGATCTGAGTTATGAATGGAGCGATCGCGTGTGGATGGAAAAACGGCGCAATTCCGATCCACTTAACAAACAAATTTCCGTCTATGAAGTTCACATCGGTTCTTGGCTGCATGGTTCCTTTGAAACTCCTCCTGCCGATGGTTATCCCATGGTTAGTGCCGCCGATCTAAAACCTGGTGCCAGATTCTTAACCTATCGCGAACTCGCAGATAAATTAATACCCTACGTTAAAGAGATGGGATTTACGCACATTGAACTTTTACCCGTGGCTGAACATCCGTTTGACGGCTCATGGGGTTATCAGGTGATCGGTCACTATGCTGCAACTTCGCGCTATGGGACACCACAGGACTTGATGTACTTTATCGATCGCTGTCACGAGGCAAATATTGGTGTGCTTTTAGATTGGGTACCCGGACATTTCCCTAAGGATGGACATGGTTTGGCATTATTTGACGGTACGCATCTCTATGAATATGGCGATCCCCGCATTGGCGAGCATAAGGGTTGGGGTACTTTAATTTTTAATTACACGCGCAACGAAGTGCGAAATTATTTGATTGCCAATGCTTTATTTTGGTTTGATAAGTATCATATTGATGGAATTCGCGTGGATGCAGTTGCCTCTATGCTATACCTAGACTATTGCCGCGAAGAGAGTGAATGGTTGCGTAACGAATATGGAGGTCGAGAAAATTTAGGAGCGATCGAGTTCTTCCGCCATCTCCATAGCATTCTCTTTAGCTACTTCCCTGGTATTCTCTCCATTGCCGAAGAGTCTACTTCTTTCCCTCAAGTTTCTCATCCTGCTTATCTAGGAGGATTGGGCTTTAATCTGAAGTGGAATATGGGTTGGATGCACGATATACTCGATTATTTCGCTATGGATCCGTGGTTTCGGCAGTTTCATCAAAATAACGTGACTTTTAGCATTATGTATGCGTTTACCGAAAACTTCATGCTGGCTCTATCCCACGACGAAGTAGTACATTTAAAGAAGTCAATGCTTTCTAAAATGCCCGGTGATGATTGGCAAAAATTCGCTAACCAGCGCTGTCTATCTGGGTTTATGTTTACTCATCCCGGTAAGAAAACTATGTTTATGGGCATGGAGTTTGGCGTATGGAAGGAATGGAATGTGTGGGGTGACTTGCAGTGGGATTTATTGAATTTTCCAATGCATCAACAGTTGCAAAAATTCATTAAAGATATCAATCACCTTGCCCAAACCGAGTCAGCATTATATGCTCAAGACTTCTCAGAGCAGGGTTTTCAATGGATCGATTGCAACGATCGCGCTCACTCTTTAGTATCTTTTATCCGTAAAGATCTGGATGGGGAATTTGTAGTGGTGGTTTGTAACTTTACGCCCACACCCCATCATAAATATCGGATTGGCGTTCCCAAACATGGCTTTTACCAAGAAATCCTCAATAGTGATGCCACAATTTATGGAGGTAGTGGGATGGGAAATTTGGGTGGCAAATATTCCGACCAGTCTTACTATTCCCACAATCAGCCGCACAGCTTAGAAATTTGCATTCCACCCCTAGCAACTTTGGTATTTAAGCTTAAGAATAATTAATTATTTATTTGGTTCGATACCGAGCGATCGCAATTGAGCAGCCAATTGTTCTGCTTTTAGATTTGCCTGTTCAGCTTGTAAAGTTGCAAGGTCTGCCCTTTGGGTTTCCCGTTCTGCTTGTAAAGTTGCTTGTTCGGCACGGATAAATTCTTGCTCTCCACGCTGACGTTCTAATTCAACTTGTTGGTTTTGTATTTCAATTTGCTGTGACTGAGTTTCAATTTGCTGGGACTGAGTTTCAATTTGCTGAGACTTAATTTCAATTTGCTGGCGTTTAATTTCTACTAATTCACTCGCAGAGGGTAATAACTCTTTATCAGAATTCCACCACCGCAACCAAAATTCTTGATCGCCAAAGCGATCGCCCGCCCACACTCCTAAAAACAAGCCGATAGATTCGAGCCGATATAACCCTTCAAATGTTGGATCTTGTCTTTCATAGCGTCCATTTTTCAGAAAGTAAACTTCCAATTCACCCGTTTCAGGATTAAAAATCACGTATATCGGTACTTGTAAAATGCGCTCGTAAAACCACCACTTGCCACAGGGGTAATTAGAGTTCATAGAATATTCACCGCAATCACTAGCAGATAAAAATTCCATAACTATCGCGACTGGATCGCCTTCCTTTTGTGGAGTATAACTACGGCGAATCCGCTTTTGAGTTAAAGGAATTACATTAGGAACCCAAACCCAATCGGGAGCTTTAATTACAGTTTTACCGTTAACTGTCGCGCAAATACCAAAATCATTAGCAATAATAGCATTGGGTAAAATAAAGCCATGTAGTCCTAAAATTTCATTCAAAAAAGCAGCTATGAATGGCTGAAGGATATTTTCCACAGGATCGTCAGGTAAAACATAATCATCAGGAAGTAGCTCCCACGTAATTTCTAGTGGCGCAGGTTTGGAAATATTTAATATTGGCTTTTGGACTGCTGAGATCATAAAAATACCTCTAACATTTACTTAGAATCTATCTTAAAGTCTATTTAATATTTTT
>CAZLKI010000266.1:0-4198 GCA_964560035.1 uncultured Synechococcus sp. | reverse complement strand
GTGGAACATTAGTCTTTGTAGGAACAAGAGTTCCATTACAAACTTTTTTTGACTACCTACAAGCCGAAGAAGGATTAGTAGAGTTCTTAGACGATTTTCCATACTTGCGATTGCAGGTATTATCTATTAATTGCTAAAGTTTCTGAATCTGATGAGTTGGTAAACGCAGTTGAGTATATTCCGTTTAAGTAATAAGCAAAATATCTAATCTAAAATCTAGTAACTAGCGCAAGCCAAAAAAGATGCCGTTGTTGGCACTAAAGGGATTGGCACCCAGTAAAGGTGGAGTTATTTGCCATTTACCATCTAGATATTTGTATTCAGCCAATTTAGTTTGGCGATTGTTTTCCACAAGAATGTCATAGTTACTCTCGCGGGCTATGGTACCGAGTTTTTGGATAATGGTATAACGTCTGATGTAGTCTGCGGCTAACCATGCCTGACTGTTGATTTGCAGCCTGATCAGTTTGGTATTTGGATCGATCGCCCAGTCTTCAATTAGCCCTTGACCGAGGCGATCGCTTTGCCACCACAAACTAGGATTAGATGGCTGAATGGGGACAGGTTCATCGGGATTTTGGGCATGGGCTGCAACTGGAATCAGTAATAATAAAACTACAAACCAAAACTTCATAAGCGTTAACAATCGGTTAATTCAAGTGCTTCATACCACTGGTTAATACCATTAGTTGATACATAAGTACCCTAGCCCAAAAATCTTATCCTAAAAATAACCTGTAGGCAGGATTTTTATTCTCATCCCAACAGCGATAGCCCAGATTGTCTAAAAACAATTGCCACTCGGTCATTTCATCGGGTGGGACTTGAATGCCCACGACAATTCTGCCGTAATCAGCACCGTTATTGCGATAGTGAAACAGACTGATATTCCAATTGGGACTCATGGAACCGACAAACTTGGTCAATGCGCCCGGACGTTCGGGAAACTCAAACCGATACAGCAGTTCGTTATCAGCTAAAGGCGATCGCCCGCCGACTAAATGACGTAAATGCAACTTTGTCAGTTCGTCATCGCTGAGATCTAGGGTTTTAAAACCATTCGCTTCAAAGGTATTCACAATCCGATCGGCATCGGCACGGTTGGCAATTTGCATCCCTACAAAGATATGAGCAGTTTCGGGATCGGCAATACGATAATTAAATTCGGTAAGGTTTCTTCTCCCAATGATTTCGCAAAATTTACGCAGGCTCCCTGCCACTTCTGGAATAGTTACGGCAAAAATTGCTTCTCGATCTTCCCCAAATTCGGCGCGTTCTGCTACAAATCTCAGGCGGTCGAAGTTCATATTGGCACCACAGGCGATCGCAATTAAAGTTTGCCCGTGAATTTGCTCGCGTTCTACATACATCTTGGCGGCGGCGATCGCTAATGCTCCAGCAGGTTCTAAGATCGATCTAGTATCCTCAAATACGTCTTTAATTGCCGCGCAAATATCATCGGTATCGACTAACATCACTTCATCCACATATTGCTGACACAAACGGAAAGTTTCTGCACCCACTTCTTTAACTGCAACGCCATCGGCAAACAAACCGACTTGATTTAAGCGCACTCGATATCCTGCTTTGAGCGATTGATTCATAGCATCGGAATCCACTGGCTCTACGCCGATAATTTTAATATCTGGACGCAACCGTTTTACATACGCCCCAATCCCAGAGATTAAGCCTCCGCCTCCAATTGCGACAAAAATTGCGGCGATCGGTTGTTGGCACTGCCTTAAAATTTCCATACCAATCGTCCCTTGTCCGGCAATCACATCGGGATCGTCAAAGGGATGAATGAAGGTTAAGCCTCTTTCTGCCTCTAGTTGCCGCGCGTGCGTGTAAGCATCATCGTAGGAATCACCATACAGAATTACCTCACCACCAAGAGCCTTAACCGCATTTACTTTAACTTCGGGTGTAGTTTCAGGCATGACGATCGTGGCTTTTGTGCCTAGTTTTTTTGCGCCCAGTGCCACACCTTGAGCGTGATTTCCTGCGGAAGCGGCAATTACCCCTAGTGCCAACAGTTCTGGAGATAACTTAGCCATTTTATTGTAAGCACCGCGAAGCTTAAAGGAAAACACCGACTGCATATCTTCGCGCTTAAGCAACAGCCGATTATTTAGCCTTGCTGAAAGGTTTGCCGCATATTCTAAGGGAGTCTCTTGGGCAACATCATATACACGAGCGGTTAAAATTTGGACTAGATAGTCGCAATGCATATCTTCTCTTATAAAAATTTTGGGATAAAAATTTGGGCTGAGGTGTAATTTTAACCGAGATACCATCCGCCGCTATAATAATTTGACTTCAACATCTCTCTTTAAAATAAAAATAAAATCTAGATAAAATCAAGACGCGATGCACAAACTCAAGGTTGGCTTATTATTTGGTGGAAGATCGGGCGAGCATGAAGTCTCAATTATTTCGGCACGGGCGATCGCCGCAGCTATTAAGCAAAATTCTAAATACGAATTGCAACTCTTTTATATTCAAAAAAATGGAATCTGGTGCGATCCCCAAGCGTCAGAATTAGTATTAGCTTCGGGAAAACCTACTCAAGTTGCTGATAATCAGTTTCAACTACCGATCGCCGCAAGTAATGTTGATGTGTGGTTTCCAGTTTTACATGGACCTAATGGCGAAGATGGTACGGTTCAAGGCTTACTTCAACTCATGCAGAAACCTTACGTGGGCAATGGAGTCTTAGCATCCGCCGCAGGTATGGATAAAATTGTGATGAAGTCGCTATTTGCTCAGGCGGGACTGGCACAGGTGAAGTATATCGCCCTCAGTCGGTGGGCATGGCAACAGGAGTCAAGTTCTTGGTGCGAACATCTTGAAATCGAGTTGGGTTATCCTTGTTTTGTGAAGCCGTCTAACTTGGGATCGTCAGTTGGGATATCTAAAGTGAGAACGAGAGCGGAATTAGAGAAAGCGATCGCCTCAGCCCTCAGTTACGATCCTCGCATTATCATCGAGCAGGGAGTGATTGCTAGAGAAATTGAATGTGCGGTATTGGGCAACGAACAACCCCAAGCCTCAATTGTGGGAGAGATTACTTTTAGTAGTGATTTTTATGATTATGAAACCAAATATACGCCCGGTAAGGCTGAATTAATTATTCCCGCACAGTTGCCTTCGGAAGTGGTGGCAGCAGTTCAAGCTATGTCAATTAGAGCATTTCAAGCGATCGCAGGGGCGGGTTTAGCCAGAGTAGATTTCTTTTATGTGGAATCTAACGGTACAGTTTTAGTGAATGAAATTAATACCCTACCCGGATTTACGGCATTAAGTATGTATCCTAAGCTGTGGGAAGCATCGGGCATTGAGTTTGCGGATTTATGCGATCGCCTCATCACTCTGGCTCTAGAAAAAACTATGGAAATTCCCAATCTCTAATTTTTAATTGGGTTTTAATTGGGAAGGGATTATGTTGTAATCTTGTCAAGCGATCGCCTGTCATTAAAACTGGACATGATAAAGTAGGTGCATCTCCAATAGAAAGAGATTATGAATAGTTTAACCATTAGTCTAGATTCCGTAATTGAACTCAGTGATGAGCAGTTCTATCAACTCTGCCGCAAAAATAGCGACCTCAAATTCGAGCGTAATGCTCATGGAGATATAACGATTATGGCTCCAGAAGGCGGCGAAACTGGGATACGCAGTGCCAGCATTACCACCGATCTAGAAATTTGGAATCGCAAAACTAAGCTAGGGTATACTTTTGGGTCATCAACAGGATTCAAGTTACCCAATGGCAGCGATCGCTCTCCTGATGCTGCGTGGATATTAAAGGAACGATGGGAAGTTTTAACCCCAGAACAGAGAGCAAAATTCGCACCAATTTGTCCAGATTTTGTAGTTGAGCTTATGTCTCCTAGCGATAGCCTTAAAGTGACGCGGGCAAAGATGCAGGAATATCGAGATAATGGCGCAAGACTGGGCTGGTTGATTAATTGTCAGGATAGAGAAGTAGAGATCTATCGCCTTGGAAAGCCAGTAGAAATTCTCCAATCTCCTAATTCGCTATCAGGTGAAGATGTCCTACCAGAATTTATTTTGAGTCTCGAAGCGATTTGGTAAATTAGTGGCTCAATTATTTTGGTCAATTATTCTGGTTGAGGTAATGCGATCGCCTGTCATTAAAACTGGACATGATAAAGTAGGTGCATCTCCAATAGAA
>CAZLKI010000265.1:0-4207 GCA_964560035.1 uncultured Synechococcus sp. | reverse complement strand
GTAAATGAGGAAGCCACAAAAATATGATCGGCAAGCTCTACCTCACGATTTTTGTGCTCAATTTTCCATTCAGGTTCATGTACCGCCATCATGGTTGACGCAAGTTCAGGGAATAGTTCGGCTTCTTCGGTCTGAATGCTGCGACTGGTGGCATGAAAAGCGATCGGCAGATCGTAAAAGCAATAAATACCGCGTTGTTTGGCAGCAGTGAATGTGTCAGCAGCCCCATCTTCGTAAGCATAAAGTGCATCTATATTTTTTAAGTGATGCTTGGCAACATGGCGATCGAATGAAGCAACCATCCAATCAACTAGATCTTTATCCTTTATCCCCAGTTTTTGACTTAACTTTGTCTTAACTAAAAATATCCGAAATATTTCTTGCCAAGGATAATCATATATTTTGCTGCCTTCAGGTGTTATCCAAGTTCTTCTACTAAGTTCTTTTTCTAGTCTAGAAGTTATCTCTGGTAAATATCTCTTCAGCGATCGCCCTATATGGTTATCTAAAATATCAGGGTTGTAAATAAATGTAGTAGCGATCGTATTGAGCATTCCTAAATCTGAAATAGCCAAAGCAGCATTACGAGCATTTGGATTTCCCGTAGGATGAATTAGGTTGATTTTAGTCACTTACTTATCAAAATTATTTTGCTTGAGTCTAATGTTATTTGATGTATTTGTGAAAATATTTTGTTGCTCTTCTTGACTTTCAAGTTTTGGTAATAAGTATATAAATCCACTAAAAAACCAGAAATAAACTAGCATTGTGGGGTTAGTAACTAACTGTCCAGTAATGTTAATACCCTGAAATAAAATTATGGATAGCGCAAGTTGTTTGTAAAAAGGATTTTTGAGTTTTGTAAAGATTGAGTAAAGTGAAAACAGAAGTAAAAGCCGCAGACCATACCACAGAATAAAACCTATTACACCTAATTCAATCACTACTCGTCCAGTTTCACCTTCACTGGGTGGTAAAACTTCTCCATCTGGTAGATTTAGTAATTTTCTAAGTGATTTAGTACCTCCCTGAGTTGCACCAATACCATAACCTTCAATCCGTCCTTCGGCATAGTCAAAAACTTGAGTAAAAGAATCTGATATCCTATCTTCAGTAGAATCGCTATTGAAAGCACGATTTGTAAAAGCTTCAATTGATGGCTGAAAATAGGTTACAGCTAGGTAAGCGGCTATTAGTGTAGGGAAGAACATTTGACCGGCAAACTTTAATGTAGCGTTGAGATTACTAGAGAATAAGAATACAAGATAGCCAAGAATAAATATAATTTCATAACCAATAACAGCTCGAGAACCAGTCATAAACGAGTTCACAACAACCAAAGCCAACTCAAAAATAAAAAATAATTTCCACCTGAGTTTGTTTTCTTGAGAAATCATGATTATTAGCAAAGAGAAACAGACTTGTAAGTAAACTCCCATTCCAGCTATATATGCAAAAGTTCCTGTAATTCGCGCAGTATTACCAATAGTAGCAACATCTAATTCTCCACCCTCAACATACACATTTAGGAAACTATTTGCTGGACTAAAATATTGAATAATTCCTAGAATACAGACAGGAATCAGAACAAGAAGATATTTGCGAAGAAAATTGCGTAGATCGGACTCTGTATTAAAAAGATGAGGCACGACCCAGACCAAGGGGATGTATAGCA
This sequence comes from uncultured Synechococcus sp., assembly GCA_964560035.1. Taxonomy (GTDB): domain Bacteria; phylum Cyanobacteriota; class Cyanobacteriia; order Pseudanabaenales; family Pseudanabaenaceae; genus PCC-7502. Next base: position 2,532 of record CAZLKI010000265.1, on the reverse strand, counting down.
AGTAAGCCCGAATTCCTAGCAAGCCTATAATTGGAGATCCCAAGTTAGGATTAAATGCTTGCAGACAACAGAAAGCCGTTATGACTAATGATAGTTCTTTAAGCAATGGATATCGATCTTTAAGCGGTAGCGGACGGCTGTAAAACCCTATGTACGCACCAATTAACACAAGATCCTTGATGAAATATATGAGGTCTCTGGCTTCAGGTAAAGCCCAACGCCTTAATGCTCCTTCAATGATGACCAATACGAGGATAGACTTGATTGCTAGTTTCCATCTTTCAGAGGCTAAATAGATAAACAGTAGAACTAGCGTTAAAGGGCCTATTATTTTCATTGTTGAATACTTCGATTATTTTTTTCGTTGTATGATTATTACCTAGAATTAACTGCTATTTTTATCACTTCTAGATATGCCTTAGCGATCGCCGATTTTTGATGTCGCGCCAAATGTTCTGGAGCATTAGCTCTATAACAAGCAAGTATTTCTGAATTCTGTAGAAGATCTTGTAGTACTTCTGTAAGCGCTTGTGTATCACCATTAGGGAAAGTAACACCGCAAGATGCGATCGCATCTTTTAAACCGCCACCTTCGGAACCAACCACCACACAACCACAGGCAATACCTTCTAGGGCAACAATGCCAAATGGTTCCTTCCAAATTGATGGCACAACCATAATTTTATGAGCGTTTAGCAATTGAGCTAGTTCATCGTTTAGTTTAACACCCGCGAAAATTACTTGGTCGGCAATTTCTAAATCTTGCACTTGCTGACGTAATTTTATTTCGTCTGGACCACTACCGATAATAGTTAGCTGTGGTGTAAGCCTTTTTAATTTGAGTTGAGCTAAAGCATCAAGTAATAAATTAGCTCCTTTATCAGAAACTAAACGTCCTAAAAATACAAGTTCTTTAGTTCGAGGAATATCTGGGATTTCAGAAAAAACATCTTCACGATAGGAATTTGGAACGATGGTTGATGGTACAGGCAGAGCATTGGCTATTTCATGGCTAACCGAGATATTAGTTGCAAATCGAGTGACAAATTTTTTGAGATAATCTTGCCAACTGAATTTCCCATCGGCTCGGCAATACCAAGTGTGATGACTTATGACTAAAGGACGTGGCACAAAAAAAAGCGACCAAAACCCTTTTAAGCTGACGCACCCCTGAAAATATACATCACATCAGCGAGTTAGTTCTAACATTTCGCGGTTTTTGGGTTGCCGAATCACTTCAAAGGGAAATTCTTTTGAGTCTGTATCTGGCGTTTACGATATTAATTTAACTTCATGTCCCTGACATACAAATTCATGAGCCAAGGTAGAGATTATTGTTTCTAAGCCACCTATGTTTGGATAAAATGAAGGTAAATATATCATTATTTTCATAGCTATTTGTTCTTATGGGCTATTACTATCAAATTGCCACTAAAAATCGTAAGCCTTTTAACAGTCCTAAAGATATGCTTTGCCATTTCCATTGAGGCAATTTAGGAATACCGCCAACATCTGTAAAAACAAACGTTGGTTGAGAAAATCCAGATTCACTCAAAATCCTTTCTATACCTTTGCGCACAAGTGCGGTGATGTGAGCAGGATAACAAGTGTTTCCAAGGTCTACAAAATGTCCTTGCAGTATTAGTGCCATTAAAGAACGCCAGCTTTCTTGATTCGGTGTACTAAAAATTAAAGTTCCATAAGTTCGAAGCAACCTAAACCATTCTCTCGCTACACTTCTAGGATTTTCCAGATGTTCGATTACTTCAGAAGAAAAAATTATATCGAATTGCTGATCGGGGAGTGAAAGTGGTTCATTGAGATCTGAAGTAATCCACTTAATTGATTTGTCTATTCCAGCAAAATTTTCCATAATGTCAGCAGCCGTAACTGAGTCGAACCGACCTAAACTTTGAATTAGCTGGGTTAAATTACCCATACCTGCTCCAAAGTCAAGACAATCACCTTGAAGATTTAATTCCTCTACTAAGCGCAAAAAATTAACATATATCGGCTGAGAACTACTGCCACCACTAGCTAAAGAAGCTATGTGGCGTTGAGACTGAATATTTGAGTTTATCTATATTTCTTGGAAAAATTTTAATAATGTTATTAGTTAAACAATTTAGCAAACATTTTAGCTTGCATTGACAAATAGTGAGTTTGTTATGAGACTTCCGAAGATTTCCGTAAATCTGTGCTCGTTCAGAAATGTTCATATCTATTTTAGGTAAGCATTTTGCTGTATTTCAACTTTCCCAATGCTTTGACAATCGCTTCTATATTTTCTTCTGGAGACCAAGACTGCATTTGATCGGTGGCGGCAATACCCATATTTTTTAATCGATTCCGATCTGGAAGAACTTCTTTAAGGATTTCTGTTAACACATTTATATCACCACATGGATAAATAAATCCATTTTCGTCATGTCGAACTAGATCGTAACCTGCACCTACTTTATCACTCACAATGACAGGACAACCACAAAGCATTGCCTCATTAACAACAACTCCAAAAGGCTCATAATCTGA
>CAZLKI010000264.1:0-4208 GCA_964560035.1 uncultured Synechococcus sp. | reverse complement strand
TTTATAGACTCAACCTGATTTAGAAGAGTCTCAAATTCATTAATAAAGGCTGGATGGGCAAAAATTTTCCATCCATTGATTACAATTTCATTGATACTCAATCCTAATCATCCTCATCACACAAGGTTTCATTGATATCAAATTCAACATTTGCAACTAGTAGACGAGCGCGATTTAGTAAGTCTGAGCTAAATGGCTTAACATGCCCGGGATTTTTTTCAATGTCGCTATGGATAAAACCTAAGAATTTTAATTCCAATTCTTCAGCTAGATTTCTTTTTTCTTGTGCTTTTGGTTTATTGATCGCAGGAATACTAGTGTTAAATCCCATAGAAGATTTAACGTTGTTAGGAATTGATGGTGTATGCCCGTAATTTTTAAGAAAATTTGTTTTCATGCTTACTGCCTCCGATTACCTTAAACCTAACAGCTAGTTTTAAGGAATATTTGTTAACGATAAACTAACTTAGTAGTAAATTTACAGCTATGAGATACAACTCTAATACAATCTAGTGCGTTTTGTACACCTTACCAGAAAATATTTTTAGTGGACTACTAAGTAAACTACTAGGTAAACTACTATATAACTACTGAGAACCCGAAGGTATCAGGATATGTACCACAAGAAGTTTTCGATGCGTTGATTAAGTTTAAGAATGAGCAGGGACATAAATCTATATCTCAGTCTCTAACCCATATTCTATCGAAGTATCTTGGATTAGAAAAAGTAGTAGTTCACCAAAGTAGCCTACCTTTTGATAATAAGTTTGTAACCTTAGAGCAATTTAGAGATCTAGAAGCAAGAGTTAGTAGTCTATCTAGTGAACTACTAAGTGAATCTATAAAAGCAATTGAAAATAGGATTAGTGAATTACAAAATGAACCACTAAGTAGTTTACATGAAAATGATTCTTTACCACTGCCATTAATTGCCCTTACTTGAGCCTCAGCGATCACAGGTCACTATCTGGATTACTGGATATCTGAATATTTAGATTTAAGGCTATCCAGAAAGTTAGATATCTGAATATCTGGATTACTAGATGTGTGAATATCCAGATATAAGGTAAGTAACTCAGCCACAAGTTCAGAAAAATCTATATCAATACCCTCTCTCTGTAGGGTTATTAGCTGCTGTTGAACATCCAATTTTAGAGACTTGGGTAAGTAAGTCATACTGGGTACATAGTCTTTGCTTGCTTTCTTGCCTTTGACTCTTGATGATATTTTTGGAGATTCTGGTAATGGTTTATCATGGCTAGACAGCAATCCTTCAAAGGGATTTGAACTTTTGGGTTTGTTCATAATTCATTCCCCACTGCTAAATAATCACTGAATGCGATCGCCCCGTTAGGTGCTTTTTTGCCCTTCATATCTCTAGCTTGATTAACTAGACACCCATTAGTTGCAGCTAGTTCATAGGCTGAATAGTATCTAATCTGATTCTTGAATACTGGGATACCATTGCTAACTAAAGCCTCTGCCGCTTGCTCACCCGTCCGCCGTGGCGAGGTTGGCACCATTGTTAGTAACACACGATAGTTACTTGCCTTGGCAGTCTTTAGAATCTGGATAGTTTTAATTAATGCCCTGAGACTCAATGAATCAGGCTTACTTGGCAGTATCAGCAAATCGGTATCCTTAGCTAAGGTTTTGAGCGAATCATCGCTAGGAGCTGCTGCTGTATCTAAGACAATATGATCGGGGGTATTTGTGGCTAAATACTTTCTGGCATCGGCGATCGCTACAACATCAAAAGGTAAACCCGATCCCGCCCTATACCAATCCAAACTAGATTGATTTGTATCAGCATCAATTAGTAATGTCTTACCACGCATTGCCAGACATCCTGCTATATGGATGCTTGATGTAGTTTTACCTACCCCGCCCTTAAGTGAAGTAACCGTAATTTTCATATCGCTTAATCAAAGTATTTAGAGATTACTAGATATTCGGACTTACTAGAAACTTAGATATTTAGATATCTGAATATCTGGATTACTGGATAGCACTAGAACTACTGTTTAGTTCAGATATTTGCTATCAAAATTTAATTAGTGAAAGACAGTAGAAAACAGCAGGTTGAGGCAAAATACAAAGGTAATGCACTGTCCAAAAAATTAACTATGGAATAGGTTTCAGAATAAGACTTAAACAACAAAATACTTTTGAAGGTTTGAGATCTTAGCATCACCATAGCCGCAACTTAGACTGGAAAGGCTTTTTACAGTTTTTATTTTATTGCGTTTTTGGATAATTACCTTAGATGCTTTTTTTGTGTCAACCTTCCACCCATACAGTCCATTTATATAATCCAAGGTACCTGCGATCATGGGTTCTGAGGCTGTCAATAAGTTAATTTCGAGTTTCTGCTTCGATTCGACCTCAACCTGCTTTTTTCTCTCTTCATCTGCCAAAATACACCAAACATAATCTAATTCAGCTTTCTCAGCAGCTTTGAATACATCTGCATTAAGTAAAATTTTATAAGAATCCTCCCCAGTTTCTTCTACTATCACGGGCAAGATATTTCTGCCATAAGTTCTAAGTTTTTCTGCGATCGCATCTATCACGAAGACATTAGTATCTTCAGCATTGGAAGCATCTAATTTAATTTCGTGCCTGGGGATACGCAGATATTTACCGATGTCACTAAAGTTTTCCATAATTAGTAAATAAAATTAGGGGTTAAGAAAATTTCGTCAACTAGTTTTTGATAATCCTTGGATATTTGAGCTTTTGGGCTAACAGAAATTACAGGTTGTTGCTTGAAGCTTGCCTGCCTGACAACTGCATAGATACCTAATTTGGTATCGTAAACTTTTAAAGATGACTTCTCTAAAAAGGCTTTAACCGCATCATCCATTTTTTTGCCCATATCTACATGGTTGCTGAATACTACTCCCAATAATCTAGGGTGTATGTCTCCTCTGTGAGATCTGATTTTAGGCGTATACCCCTGACTAATATCTCTAGCATGATGTAAAGCTCTTTGATCGTAGTCGGCAGGAATTAATAAACCGTCGGCAGCAAAGAAAGATGAGGCTGTAAGAATATCTGGATCTGGAGATGTATCTATAAAGATGTAATCGTACCTATCAACTATTAAGGACAGAAGCCTTTTGAGTAAGGTTTGCTTATTTTTAATAGTGTATTCTTCATTCCGAAAATGCTCTAGTGTCTCTCTCTCAGTTGGGATAACATCGATCTGAAATGAACTTTTTTCAGTAGGAACGTGAAACTGTTGCCTTGTAATTAATTCATCTAATAATTCCAAAGCCTTATCCTTATTTCCAAGTCCAATCTGATCGAAACAGCCCAGAATTTTATTTTTATATTGAGATGGTTCAATTCCAAGACCTCTTGTTAAATCGCTTTGAGGGTCAATATCAACTACTAAAACTCTCTTATTAGCCCTAGCTAAAACCGCAGCAATATTGATGATATTTGTTGTCTTTCCTACCCCCCCTTTGCGGTTCCATAGGCTAACAGTAAATGCTCTATCAGGATTGCGTAGATATGATTGAAGTTGCTCGACTAGCTTGGGTAAGCTCTCCTGAGTAACTCTTAAAATATCTGTAAGAGGTAGAACTAAACCATCAATCCGTCGAAATAATTGCCAAAAGTCTCCATTGAAAACCATTCCATATTTAGCAGCATTTTTTGTCGTTAAGTATTGCTTGATTCCCGCAGTCCCTCCATTGCCATAAACAGCACTCGTATAAAGGGAATTTATTTTACACTCATCCAAAAAGTTTTCGGGTCTTGATTTGGCAATATTTGGGTTTCTCGTTTTGGTTTCAATATATAAAAGAGGTTTTCCAGATATATCGTATAAGACATAATCGGGTCTCAATCCTCCTCCTATGGTAGGAGTGACATCATAACTAAAAGCCAAAAAATCTAAGAGCCAATTAGTAAATTGAGCGTTTAAGTTAGCTTCTGATACATTTTCCTTAAGACTTGCCCACTTTTTGATTAGCTCGTCCATGCTTATGGTCATTAATTTTGCGCTGTAATTTTCCTGTATCGCAATCACCATTAATCCTACACTCCTAGTAAGATCAAAGCAAAGAAATACAAACGGTTATTTCCAGAAAAACATAATTTTAAGCATCTAAACACTCAAATTTTTTAGACCGATTGCTGTGACAGCAAAGTATCAAGTTTTTGAAAGCTTTGCCTAGTATAATTTTAAGCCTTGACTG
>CAZLKI010000263.1:0-4304 GCA_964560035.1 uncultured Synechococcus sp. | reverse complement strand
TCGAAGATCGTCTGATTGGTGAGATTAAGCGAGTTGAAGAAAAACTTGGTGGTGAAATTAAATCGGTCGAAGATAGATTAACTGGTGAGATTAAGCGGGTTGAAGAAAAACTTGGCGGTGAAATTAGATCGGTCGAAGATCGTCTGATTGGTGAGATTAAGCGAGTTGAAGAAAAACTTGGTGGTGAAATTAAATCGGTCGAAGATAGATTAACTGGTGAGATTAAGCGGATTGAAGAAAAACTTGGCGGTGAAATTAGAAGGGTTGAAGAAAAAGTTAATGGAATCGATAAACGGATTAGTAATGAAGAATTTATTAGTAGAGGTGCATTGACTGCTGTATTTGTAAGCGTTAGTGCGGGGGTAATAAAATATCTGTTTTCCAATCCTAATTCTGGCTTGTAGTGATAATTGCCCTTGAGTTTTTTTGACTTGGTTAAGCTAATAACACCTAAAAAGTTTAAGCTTATACAGATAAAAACTGATGAGGAATAGGTAATGAATAAGTACGGACATTACAGTGAAGATTTGCGTGAATTTATTATCACCGATCCTCGCACTCCTCGCCCTTGGTTTAACTATATGTGGAATAGCAGCTATACGGGTTTAATTTCGCACACAGGTGGTGGTTTTAGCTTTTTAGATTCCCCTCGTGACAACCGGATTACGCGCATGAGGTATAACACCTTACCTTGGGATCGCCCTGGTCGTTATGTAATTATTAAAGATGTAGAAAGCGATAAATATTGGTCGCTCAGTTGGGCACCGACAATTGATTTAGTTTATGACAAATATGAATGCCATCACGGGCAAGGCTACACTAAAATCATTACCGAGATTAATGGAGTTAGAGGCGAGATTACTTACTTTGTGCCTAACGATATTAATTGTGAATTTTGGCAAGTAAAGCTAACTAATTTAACCGATCGCGATCGCCAATTAGAGATATATACTTTCACCGAATTATTAATGGGAAATGCCTTAAACGACCTAATTAATCAACCTAATGACAAGCATTTTACCGATATTCATTTCGATCGAGATACTCAAGCCTTAATTGCCACGCGCCGCTATTGGGTATTAAATAAAAAGGTCTCGGTAGCACAGCCGAATATTGATTGGAAATATCAACTTTATTTCACCACTTCTTTACCAATTTCGGGATTTGATAGTAGTTTAGATACTTTTATTGGACGCTGGCGATCTGAAAGTAACCCGCAAGCTATAGAGACAGGAATCATGCAAAATACGGAGATTACGGCGGGCGATCCAGTAGTGGCTTTACAATCAAAACTGGGATTAAAAAGCCATGAATCTTGTGAATTTGTTATCAGTTTGGCGATCGCTCCTAAAAACTCAGAATCACCATTAAAAACATACTCTTTAACTAATATTGAATTTGTTAATGATAAGTTTCAAGAATTAAAAGCTAAATGGGATCGACATCTCTCCACAGTTCAAGTTAATACGCCCGATCGCAATTTTAATACCATGCTGAATGTGTGGAATCAGTATCAAGCGGCAGTAACTTTTGATATGGCAAGAAATGCTGGGTACTATCACGGTGGCTTACTATTTGGCACGGGCTTAAGAGATCAATTTCAAGATATTTTAGGCGTGGTTATGGTCGATCCCGATCGCGTGCGCACGAGATTATTAAATGCTTTGAAATTTCAATTTGAAGATGGTTCGACGCTACATAATTTCTTCAAATTAACGGGTACGGGCGAAAAAACCAATCATTCCGATACACCTTTATGGATTCCGTTTGGTTTGGTGGAATATCTCAATGAAACTGCGGATTTGACCATATTAGATGAAGTAGTTGCCTATCACGATCGCGGCGCAGGAACTGTATACGAACACCTAATTAAAGCTTTAGATTATGCCATTGCTAATATGAGCGATCGCGGGATGCCCAAAATTAGAAATGGGGACTGGAATGATACTCTCGATCACATCGGTACCCAAGGTAAAGGCGAAACTGTATGGGGAACTTTTTTCTTAGGTTACGTGCTTAAAAAAACCTTTGAATTATTAGAAACTAGACAGGATAAAACTAACCTAAATCGCTTTCAAACAGTCTATAAAAACCTCGGTGAAACTGTTAATAAATACTGCTGGGATGGCGAATGGTATCTACGCGCTTTTAGAGATAATGGCGAGCCAATTGGCATTAAGGCACATAAACAAGGACAAATTTTTCTAAACGCTCAATCTTGGGCGGTAATTTCAGGATTGGCACCAAAAGATCGAGCAGATCAAGCATTGGCATCTTGTCAAAAATATCTAGCAAAACCGAATGGAATGCAAATAGTATTTCCTTCTTACACCGAAGTTGAAGATAATGTTGGATTAATCAGTCGGTGTGTATCGGGCAAAAAGGAAAACGGAGCGATTTTCAATCATGCTTCTTCGTGGTTTGTGCTGGCTTCTCTTTTAAATGGTGATGTGGACTTTGGATACAGTATCTATCAACGGATGATGCCGATTAATTCTAGTGAAGATAGCGATCGCTACGAAGTCGAACCATACGTCTATGCCGAATATGTCACCAGCCCCGATCATCCAACCGATGGACAAGCTAGTCATTCTTGGCTCACAGGTACGGCAGTGTGGATGCTACGTGTTGGCTTAGATTACATTTTAGGCTTTCAACCACAGCTTAAAGGAATCCTAATCGATCCGCATATTCCGTCGGAATGGAAAGAGTTTAGTGCAAGTAGAAAGTTTAGAGGTAAAACTATTAATTTAGCAGTCAAAAATCCTGATGCAAAAAATTCTGGAATTCACTCTATTTCAGTTAACGGAAAACAGGTTGAGAGTAATTTTCTAGATATTTCCCAATTCGTTGAAACCACCCTAAATGTTGAGGTTTTAATTTAATCTTTAATCTAATCCTCTGATTCACTCGCACCCAATTGCATAAGCCGAATATGTTTGCGCCCCAGCCTAATTTCTAATTCATCGCCGGGTTTTAAACCCATTTGTAAAGTGTAAGTAGAGCCAATTAACAAATTGCCATTTTTCTGGACGCTAACTCTATAGCTGGCATTTCGTCCGCCTTTAGTAGTAATTTTACGATCGAGATTAATGTGAGCAGCATCCATTAAGGCATTTAGAAATTTCATCGAATTAACTCGATCCTTTCCTGTTTTAGTTACAGTAGAATATCCACAGGCTTTGGCTTTGTCTTCTTTGGATAAATGTTCTAATTCTTTAACTTTTTGGAGTAAGGCTTCACCTTCTAACATTACTGGTTGTTTGATCTTTGGCATTGATTCTAAAGTTTTATTTTAAATTTTATCTTAGGAAATTAATAGTATTAATAAATTAGTATCTAAGATAAACTATATTTTCGTCAAACTATTACTGATTAAATACTACTAATTAAATACTAGCAATTAACTATTACTATTAAAGTCAGATATAACTAATTAAATATCTAATTCTAATTCAATGTATTTTAAGTTTTAAGAATAAATCTGCGATCGCTAATAAATTCACCATGCTGTCTGCTGATATCAAACAAAAGGCTTTAGAAATTGGATTCGATCTAGTCGGAATTGCTGCGGCAAATTTAGAAAGTTATCCAGAAGTTGATAGATTAAAAACTTGGTTAGCAATGGGTTATCACGCTGATATGGCATGGATGGAAAATCCCAAACGTCAAGATATTAAAGAATTAATGCCCTCAGTAAAGTCGGTTATTTGCGTGGGCTTAAACTATTACACGCCTCAAGTTCATAGCCAAGCCGATCATATTGCCAAGATTTCGCGCTACGGTTGGGGTCGTGATTATCATCGAATATTAGGTAAAAAATTAAAAGCTTTAAGTCTATGGCTCCAAGTTCAAGGTAACAAAACTCAAGGTGAAGATATTCACACTCGATATTATGTAGATACTGCCCCGATCGCCGAAAAAGCATGGGCGCAAAGAGCGGGTATTGGCTGGATCGGCAAACATAGTAATGTAATTAGCCGTACTCATGGCTCGTGGATATTTTTGGGCGAAGTTTTAACTAATTTAGAATTAGAACCCGATCGACCCCATACCGAACATTGCGGAACTTGTACTCGTTGTCTTGATGCCTGCCCCACAGGTGCGATCGTCCAGCCTTTTGTGGTAGATGCTAATCGCTGTATTGCCTATCACACTATTGAAAACAAGTCCGAGTCTTTACCTGAAATAGCTCTTGATAACTGGGTGGCAGGTTGTGATATTTGCCAAGATGTCTGCCCTTGGAATCAACGCTTTGCTCAAGTTACGACTGTAGATGACTTTCAGCCCTATCCTCAGAATGT
>CAZLKI010000262.1:0-4305 GCA_964560035.1 uncultured Synechococcus sp. | reverse complement strand
TAGATTCGATCGGCATCTAAAAAAGAATGGACAGGTAATAGATGTAGAAGTCAGAAGTCACGATCTCATTTATAACGATCTTCCCGCTCAAATTTTATCCGTACGTGATGTAACCGAAGAAAAACGAACTCAGCAAGCCTTAGATGCCCTAAAAAAAGCTGAGGAAGATTATCGTACTATCTTTGAGAATGCCGTAGAGGGAATATTTCAAACTTCAGTAGCAGGAAAATACCTGAAGGTAAACCCCATGTTGGCATCGATCTATGGCTATGATTCACCCCAAGAGCTTATGAGTGTTGTAACTGATATTGCCAATCAGTTATACGTTCAACCCAAACGGCGACTTGAGTTTAAGGATTTGTTAAGGCAACAGGATAAAGTTTTAGGCTTTGAGTCTGAAGTTTATCGCAAAGATGGCAGTGTAGTATGGATTTCAGAAAATGTTCGGACTATTCGCGACAGCCTCGGTGAGTTATTGCGCTATGAAGGTACAGTTGTAGATATTACCAAAGTTATGCGAGCAAAAGAGGCACTACGTCAGAGTGAGGAACGCTTTCGTTTGACTTTTAACTATGCTCCTATTGGCATGATGATTAAATCCTTAGACGATCGATCCTTACAAGTGAATCAGGCAATATGTCATATTTTGGGTTATTCCCCCACAGAATTACAAGAGTTAAAATCTACTGATATTAATCATCCTGACGATTTAGTTATCACTTCCCAGATGCGATCGCAATTGCTTGATGGGGAATTTCCAACCTTTCAAATCTCAAATAGATATATCCATCGAGATGGGAAAATTATAGATGCGATGCTGCACGTATCTTTGACTAGAGATGGGAAGGGAAAACCAATTCACTTTATCGATCAAATTGAGGATGTCAGCGATCGCAAGTTAGCTGAGGCAAAGATTACCTTTTTAGCATTTCACGATCCGTTAACTGGTTTACCCAACCGCGCTTTATTTAACGACAGACTGGATCGAGCTTTATCCTTAGCAGCAAGAGTACATCAAGAGCATCCACTTCAACCCGTGCTATTAGCAGTAATGTTTGTAGACTTAGATCGATTTAAATATATTAACGATTCCCTCGGTCATGTCATGGGCGATCGCCTGTTGCAATTAGTATCCGAGAGATTGATCAAAAGCGTGCGAAAAAGCGATACGATTGCCCGCTTGGGTGGCGATGAATTTATGCTGCTATTGCCCGAAATCGCACAAGTTGAAGACGTAATCAAGGTTGCCGAAAAGATGCTCAAGTCTCTGGCACAGCCATTTAATTTAGACCACCATGAGATGTATATCACCGCTAGTATTGGTATTTGTTTTTATCCCCATGATGGCGAAAATAGTGAAACTTTGCTCAAAAATGCTGATGTGGCAATGTATCGGGCTAAAGAGCAAGGACGAAATCACTATCAAATCTTTACACAATCTATGCATGATTGGGCATTTGAATGGATGTCGTTAGAAAGTGGTTTGCGCAAAGCGATCGCTCAAGAAGAGTTCAAGGTGTACTATCAGCCCCAGCTAGATTTGACATCGGGAAAAATCACCTGCATGGAGGCTCTAATTCGGTGGCAGTCAGAAGCAGGGTTTATCTCTCCCGATCGCTTTATTCCCATTGCCGAAGAGTCGGGTTTAATTATTTTTATCGGGGCATGGGTATTACGCACTGCTTGTACTCAAAATAAGCTCTGGCAAGATCTAGGTTTACCACCAATCCAAGTAGCTGTAAATTTCTCGGCTAAACAATTTCAAGATCCGCAGTTAATTGCCAAGGTCAGAGATATTTTAGAAGAGACAAAACTAGAACCTCAATACCTAGAAATTGAAATTACCGAGAGCGCGGTGATGAAAGATGAAAACTCGGCGGCAGAGACGCTACAAGAACTTAAAAATATGGGGATTGGTATCTCCATTGACGATTTTGGTAAAGGTTATTCTTCCCTCAGCCACTTGAAAAAATTTCCCGTCCAGAAACTTAAAATTGATGCGGCTTTTATTAAAGAAATTCCCGACAATCAAGACGATGCTGCTATTTCCAAAGCAATTATTGCGATCGCCCACACGTTAAATTTGAAAGCGATCGCCGAAGGCGTGGAAAATTCCGAACAGTTAGAATTTTTGCGCCAGATCGAATGTGATGGTATTCAAGGCTATATATTTAGTCCTGCAGTTTCGGCTGAAGCCGCGACAAAAATTCTGTCCGACCAAAGGCACTTTTTAGGCATCTTATAGACCATCTCTATTATTTCCATTTTGTCGTAATACAATATTTGACACTCCTCGTGCCTATTCTGGAGCAGAGATTGGGTCAAAGAAAACTTTAATTGGATCTGGGAAGTTAGTAAAAGTCCAGATAATCAGAAGGGATTTATCGTTGAATCCAAACGGTGGGTGGTAGAGAGAACGTTCGCATGGTTAGGTAAATGTAGGAGGTTAAGTAAAGACTATGAATATTACCCAGAAATATCTGAATCATTTGTGTATCTGGCTTTGATCCGCATATTGCTCAGAAATCTTACCCCTTTGAATTCTTAAATAGGTTCTAAGGCTTCAGCCTCTGATTTTATTTCGCTAGGAGTCAGAAGCCATCTCTAAAAGAAAACTAATTGCTTTAGGACTTTATCACCTTTGATAATAACTTTGTGACCTTGGGCAATCTCCTCACGAATAAGAAACTCCGTATCAAGAGCGTGTTGAAAATATGGTGGAGATTGTCTTGTCTTGTAAAATTTGATCGAGTGAGGCGATCGCAATATTGGAAGATAGTATCGTTTGACAAGGAGTAAGAAAATGTTATGGTTCCACAGATTGCGATAGACTAAACATTATTGACAAGTTGCGTAGTAAATTCTGGACAGATCGCAATGACACTTGCACGAAGACAGTTCTTGCAGAGTATTATCGCTGGCTTTGTGGGCAGTCAAATCTGCATAGATAAAATCTCAAATCAAATGGCATGGGCGGCTGATAACTATGCTCAGAATTTGGCACAAAAGACCAAACGCAAACTGGCTTTACTGATAGGCATAAATCAATACGATGCTAAAAATGAATGGCTGCCGCTAAATGGTTGTGTAAATGATGTCGAACTGCAAAAACAACTTTTAATTCATCGATTTAACTTTAACTCTAAAGATATAGTTACCCTTACCGATCGCCAAGCGACAAGGGCAAATATTATTGATGCGATCGGCGAAATAAGTTCTCAAGTACTGCCAGATGATGTGGTAATAGTGCATTTTAGCGGATATGGCTCTAGGATTAAGTCTCAACCATCTTTAGTCCCTGTGGATGGAAGTTTTGCCAGTGCTAACGAAACTGTTAATGATATTACGCTGCAAACTTTTATACTCTTATTGCAAGCGATCGCCACGGATAAAATCACCTGTATCATAGATGCGGGTTATACCAGTTTTGGTAATCCTATAATTGGCAATTTTCGGATCAGAGCCAGACCGAATCATCGCGAATGGGAACTCAGTTCTGCCGAGATTGCACTTCAGCAAGAGTTTCAAGATCGGCAAGAGCCTAGAAAATCATCTGGCAAATCTCCAGAAAAATCTCCAGAAAAATCATTGGTGTTACTGCAAGCGGCAATTAACGATCGCCTGTGTGTAGATGCTAACTGGGATGGATTTAGTAGTGGTGTATTTACCTATGCCCTCACTCAACAACTGTGGAAAATGAGTTCTGAGACTTCGCTATACACGGTTTTAGGAAATGTCATCAGTACAACCGATCGCCTTGCTTTATTATCTAAAGAACCAATTTCTCTAGAAAAAGACGAACAAGCCAAACAACTTAAAACTTTATCTAGCTTTAATCTTGTTGATACTTTTGGGGCTGATACTTTTGGTAATAATTCTAATAAAAGTAGCGATCGCTCAGCTGATGCCTTGATTAAATCTGTTAGTGGCGATCGCCGTTCGGGAGAGGTATGGTTGGGTGGAATTCCAATTACTCCTTTAGGATATTATGGGATCGGCTCAGTTTTCACTGTTTTAGATGACTCTACCTCTAATAAATCTGGTTCTAATCGTGTTTCTAGTGAAATCCTCAACACAATTCCAAAGACAGTGCCAGATACTGTACAGGTGCGATCGCACAACGGGATTACTGCCAAAGTAGAAGCAATGGGAGTGGGGCAGGTTTTACAGGCTGGCACTTTACTAAAAGAAAAAATCAGAGTTTTACAGCGTAATCTCAAGCTTAATGTTGCCCTCGATCTAGAACTAACAAAAATTGAACGGGTAGATGCCACCAGTGCCATATCTGCCTTAAATAATGTCATA
>CAZLKI010000261.1:0-4313 GCA_964560035.1 uncultured Synechococcus sp. | reverse complement strand
AATCTTAAGATCTGAGCTATTTACTTGGAATGCCGAGATCTAAACCTAAAACCTCAAATTTTCTTCGAGTTTTATCCTGAGATTGATTTATCTTTTGGAGCGGTGGTGGTTGGGTGTACTGGAGGCGATCGCAATCAACTTTAGTTAAGTGGAGAGTACCAGTGAGGATGTCTGATTAAATAATCTCCTAATCCGCAAGCTAAATAGTCTTGTCAATTATAGATTTTGGTAAATAAGTCTTAAAATAGGTAATCATCGAACTTAAAGCTAAATTGCCATGACCACCGATCGCCTACCCAAACAATATGTCCCCAAAGAAACCGAGTCAAAGTGGCAGGAGTATTGGGAAAAGCAAGGAATTTATCATCCAGACGCATCAAGTGACAAGCCTTCCTACTCGATTATGATTCCCCCGCCTAATGTTACGGGCAGCTTACACATGGGACACGCCTTTGAGGAGACAATTATTGATGTTTTAGTGCGCTATCATCGCATGAGGGGATTTAATACGCTATGGCTACCGGGTACAGACCATGCCAGTATTGCCGTGCAGACGATTTTGGAGAAGCAGCTAAAAAAAGAAGGTATTAAAAAGGATGAGTTGGGAAGAGAGGGATTTTTAGAGAAGGCTTGGGCATGGAAGGCGGAATCTGGGAGTACAATCACTAATCAAATTCGCAAATTAGGAGCATCGGTGGACTGGGAGAGGGAACGCTTCACGATGGATGAGGGGCTTTCTAAAGCTGTGATCGAAGCATTTGTGCAACTCTACGAAGATAATTTAATTTATCGCGGTGAATACTTAGTTAATTGGTGTCCAGCTTCACAATCGGCAGTATCTGATTTAGAAGTAGATAATCAAGAAGTGAATGGACATCTTTGGCACTTTCGTTATCCGATCGCTAATTCAGATCGATTTATTATAGTTGCTACTACTCGCCCTGAGACTATGTTAGGTGATACCGCAGTGGCTGTAAATCCAAACGATCCTCGTTATCAAAACCTCATTGGCAAAACTGTAACTCTACCCTTGATGAATCGAGAGATTCCGATTATTGGTGATGATTATGTGGATCTGGAGTTTGGCTCAGGCTGTGTCAAGATTACTCCTGCACACGATCCTAATGATTTTGAGATGGGAAAAAGACATAACTTACCGATAATTAATATTTTAAATAAAGATGGTTCTATTAATGTTAACGGGGGCGAATTTGCAGGGAGCGATCGCTTTGTTGCTAGAAAAAATATTATCGCTAAAATGGAGTCTCTGGGATTAGTCGAAAAGATTGAAGATTATACCCATTCCGTTCCTTATTCTGAGCGGGGTAAAGTTCCTGTAGAGCCATTTCTTTCAACTCAGTGGTTTGTGAAGATTCGTCCTTTGGCAGATGATGCTCTGAATGAGTTCGATCGGAATAATTCTCCAAATTTTGTACCCGATCGCTGGGGTAAAGTCTATCGAGATTGGTTAGTTAAACTCAAGGATTGGTGCATTTCTCGGCAGTTGTGGTGGGGACATCAGATTCCTGCTTGGTATGCACCCGAAGGCGATTTATTTGTGGCGAGAACTGAAGCGGAAGCATATATTCAAGCAAAAGCAAAATTAGGAAGAGAAGATATCACCCTAGAACAAGACTTTGATGTTTTAGATACTTGGTTTTCTTCGGGTTTGTGGTGCTTTTCTACTCTAGGTTGGAATGGAAGTGATATGGATGATGATTTTAAGGCATTTTATCCGACCAGTACTTTAGTTTGTGGCTTTGATATTATCTTCTTCTGGGTGGCACGGATGACAATGATGTCTAAATATTTTACAGGTAAAATCCCTTTCGAGACTGTCTATATTCATGGACTAATTCGAGATGAAAATAATCAAAAGATGTCTAAATCTAAAAATAATGGCATCGATCCGCTTTTATTAATAGATAAGTATGGAACTGATGCTTTACGCTATGCCTTAATTAAGGAAGTGATAGGTGCGGGACAGGATATTCGCTTAGATTACAACCGCAAAACCGATGAGTCCCAAAATGTCGAGTCAGCAAGAAATTTTGCTAATAAACTTTGGAATGCTTCGAGATTTGTTTTAATGAATTTAGAACCTAGTGCTGTTAATAATTTAGCCGATGTAAGTGCAGACAATCTAGAATTATGCGATCGCTGGGTTTTATCAAGATTTAATCAAACTGCCTTAGAAGTGAATCAATATATTTCCACTTATAGTTTAGGTGAGGCTGCACGCTCCTTATACGAATTTATCTGGGGAGATTTTTGCGACTACTATATCGAATTAGTAAAACCAAGACTGCAAGGTGAGGATGGTCAATCAAAATCCACAGCCCAATCTGTTTTACTCTCAGTCCTAATTGGCACAGTTTCACTCCTTCATCCCTATATGCCGCACATTACCGAAGAGATTTGGCAAGTTCTTACAAGTGCAGAAGGTAAGACTTCTCTATCCTTACAAGAATTCCCCCAAGGCGATCGCTCTTTAATTGATGACTGTCTTGAAAGTGAATTTAAGCTAATATTTGAAGTTATCCGTACAGTACGAAACCTCAGAGCCGAAGCAGAAGTGAAGCCTAGTCAACAAGTGAAAATTATCCTGCAATCTGAAAATGAAAGCGAACTAAATGCTCTAAAAAATGGCGAAAGCTATATTTCTAATCTGGGCAAAATTGAAGAGATGATAATTTCCGATCGAGTTCCCGATCCTATAGGTCAAACTCTGGCTGGAGTAGCGAATACAGTTCAAGTTTTATTACCGCTCACTGGAGTTATAGATTTAGAGAAATTCAAGCAAAAGCTCCAACGCAATCTAACAAAAATTGAAGCAGCGATCGCCTCTACCGAATCTCGATTAAATAATGAGAGCTTTATCCAAAGAGCACCCGCCGATTTAATTGCTACTGTTAGAGCAGAGCTAGAAGCTTCTAAACAACAAGAGACGATCTTGCGATCGCGACTTAATGAGCTAGGTTAAGATGTGACTACCAGTTACTCTCTATGCCCTTGGTAGTAAGACTCAGCCCCGTTCTCCTCGCCCCAATAGAGATATTAAAGTTGAGAATAACAATGTAAAACCGACAAAACCGCCTACAGGCGCATCTACCTTTGCTGATATTAAATATGCACCACTTTCGGGAGATTATTATAAACTTGAGCAGGGTACCGAACTCCCAGAAGGTCTTGATTTTATTGCTGACGGTAAAGATGTCGGAGGTAATCATTCCTCCACTCATCACACAATCTACCCAAGTAGAGAAATGTCATTTTCTGAATTTGAGCAAAAATTTTTAAGTTGTAGTTGGGTTTATGCAGGGAAAAAATTAGTAAAGTAGTATTTAGTCGTGATGTGAAAAACATGAATATCTTGCAAGACTTAGTTAAAAGCGAATATGACTTCACTGAAATAAGGAAAAGATTACTCAATAATTCAGATGAGAGAGTGGAGTTAATCAAATCAGGTCTTCATGATCCTAGCCAGAGAGGAACTTGTTTACGCTTATTGAAATTTCTTAACCCACAAGAACGGGAAAGCTTATTTAATGATCTATTGGAATTAGCAAGTTTAGCCCATGCCGATATTGAGCTTTGTCATGAAATAATTTTGACATTTCCTGTGAATTGGCTATTAGAAAATATAGAAAAAAGTGCAGAGCCAATTCTCAATAATGCAACCTACGAGGAATATAGATGTCTATTACAACTTTATTTCAGAATTGATCATGACTTAGTTCAAAGATTAATTGATAGAGCTTTACAGCAAGATGACTTAGATATTATTGAAGCAGGAGGAGACTTTCACGAAGCAGTTAATTTAGCGGCTAATAAAGTTAAGGAAAGAGATTCTAATATTTATACTGAAACCGGAAAAGTTTCTAAAGAAAGAAAGTTTAATAAAAATCGAGTTAAAGGTATTGAGAATTACAAAGATATTTTACTTGAGTATCTTGAGCAAGTTGCAAAAGAGGAACAATATCCAGAAAAACTAATATCAAAGATTCCATTCAGCAAAAATGATAAAACAAAAAATTCTTTGTATAAGTCCTACGTCCCTGAGGATGTTTTACCTAATATTAAATCAAAATCCAAACCAACGAAAAGTATAGTTTTCAGTAGCTTTGAGGGTAAGTAAATATTAAAGGTAGTAAATAGAAATGCATAAGTTATGCGATGTGCAGCTTAAGGATTAGTCTTTGAGTAATTTGGTTGTAAATAAACATAAAACTGGAGCGATCGTCCGCACGGTTGCCATTACGCATTTATTAGATAATCTAGCTGCGAGATATGGCTTAGAAATCCATGAAACC
>CAZLKI010000260.1:0-4327 GCA_964560035.1 uncultured Synechococcus sp. | reverse complement strand
CAGATGGGCGCATTTGAAATAAATGCCAAAGACGAACTTAAAGATCGAGACTATCAGATCGAACTCAATACCCTCAAAACATCCTTTTTTAAGTCTATTTCCCAACAATCGGATGTTTTAGCTGCCTTAACTCAAACTCCTACAGATTTATTAAATTTAGTCGGAGCAACTGGCGCGGTGATTTCTTTTCAAGATCAGTTTGTGGTTTTAGGTAAAACTCCCAGTCAAGATCTGCTCAAGCCCCTGATTGCCAATCTGATCTCCCGTTTGCAAACTGATGACATTGTCCAGAGCGTTTGTTTAGCCAAAGATTACCCAGAAGCCGAATCCTATAGCAAAGTTGCCAGTGGTCTGCTCGCAATGGCGATCGCCAGCACTGAAAATTTTTATATTTTGTGGTTCCGTCCTGAAGTGAGTCAGACTGTAAATTGGTGTGGCAATCCCCATCAGCCAGAGATGGTTGACGATCATGGCGAAATGCGACCTTGTCCGCGAAAATCTTTTGCCGCGTGGCAGGAAAATGTGCGATATACAGCCTTACCGTGGAAACTTTGCGAATACGAAGCCGCTCTAGAACTTCGCAATGCGATTATTCACGTAACTTTACGTCATGCCGCCGAACTTTCCAAACTGAATATCGAGTTAGAACGCAGTAATATCGATCTAGACTCCTTTGCCTATGTTGCTTCCCACGATCTCAAGGAACCACTACGCGGAATTCATAATTACTCTAGTTTTTTAATGGAAGACTATGGCGAAATTCTGGATGCAGAGGGCATATCCAAACTGCAAACGCTCACTCGCCTCACGCGCCGCATGGAACTTTTAATCGACTCGTTGCTGCATTATTCGCGGTTGGGACGTTCCGAACTTGCCAATCTGCCGATCGATCTAAATGTCTTAGCCCAAGAAGTGCGCGATCTATTTAAAATCACGTCTGGCGATGATTTGGATATCATCATAAATCCTTTACCGACAATTGTTGGCGATCGCTCTCAAATCAATGAACTAATCATAAATTTGGTCAGTAATGGCATCAAATATAACGAGAATCTGCACAAAAAAATCGAAATTGGCTGTCTGGACGTGGATGCCGCTCAGTGTCTGCGACGAGAACGCCCCAAACTTGACATTCAATCGGGTTCTCAAATTATTTATGTCCGCGACAATGGCATCGGCATCGATCCATCGCATTTTGATGACGTGTTTATGATTTTTAAGCGGCTGCATACCCGCGATGAGTATGGCGGCGGGACTGGAGCAGGTCTGATGATTGCCAAAAAAATCGTAGATCGGCATGGCGGGAAGATATGGATCGAATCAATCTTAGAACATGGAACCACATTCTACTTTTCGGTTCGACCAGAGGCAGAAAAGGAAATATTAAAGCTAGTTGTTCTGTAAAATTTATAACGAACAGATTGTTTACGTTTTCTTTATATTTCAATACATTGGAGTGTTTTTTATATGGCTAAAAAAACTTTAGCAAGTTTAAATTCTGCCGATCTAGCAGGGAAGAGGGTTTTAGTAAGAGTTGATTTTAATGTTCCCCAAACCGAGACAGGGGCAATCACAGACGATACCAGAATTAGAGCCGCATTACCTACCATCAAATATCTAACTGAGGCAGGGGCAAAGGCAATCCTAGTAAGTCATCTAGGCAGACCCAAGGGTATAACCGAAAAACTCAAACTCGACCCGATCGCCACACGTTTATCAGAATTATTAGGAACAACAGTGATCAAAACCGATGATTCCATTGGTAAAGCTGTAGCCGAAGCAATTAATAGTGCAGATGATGGCAGTGTAATTTTGCTCGAAAATATCCGTTTTTATGCTGAAGAAGAACAAAACGATCGCGAATTTGCTAAAAAATTAGCCTCTTTAGCCGATTTATATGTAAATGATGCCTTTGGCACTGCTCACCGTGCCCATGCTTCGACTGAAGGTGTCGCTGAGTTTTTAAGTCCTGCGGTGGCGGGATTGCTACTAGACAAAGAATTACAATATTTAAATGGGGCGATTGACGATCCTAAACGTCCTTTAATAGCGATCGTTGGTGGTTCTAAGGTTTCAAGCAAAATTGGCGTAATTGATGCTCTACTCGAAAAAGTTGATAAGTTGATCGTTGGCGGTGGCATGATCTTTACTTTCTACAAAGCCAGAGGGTTAGCCGTGGGCAAGTCTTTGGTCGAAGAAGATAAATTAGACTTAGCCAAATCCTTAGAAGCAAAGGCAAAAGAGCGTGGAGTAGAGTTTTTATTGCCAACTGATGTGGTTATAGCTGATAACTTTAAGCCTGATGCTAACGCTCAAACTGTCAGCATTGAAAATATTCCCGATGGTTGGATGGGATTGGATATTGGTGCAGATTCAATTAAATTATTCCAAAATGCTCTAGCAGACTGCAAAACCGTAATTTGGAATGGTCCGATGGGGGTATTTGAGTTTGATAAATTTGCCATTGGAACTGAGGCGATCGCGCGCACTTTAGCTGAAATTACTGAGACTGGAACTATCACGATCATTGGTGGTGGAGATTCGGTGGCAGCGGTCGAAAAAGTGGGAGTTGCCAATAAAATGAGCCATATTTCTACGGGTGGTGGTGCTAGTTTAGAACTCCTCGAAGGTAAGGTTCTACCCGGTATTGCAGCTTTGAATGATGCCTAATAATGTCTGATTAGCGATCGCACGTTACTAAACACAAGGTTAAAAAATGAGGGGGTTTTTTCCCCTCTAAAATTACTGAGTTCTTCGGATATACTGATTTGATTTTGCCATTGCTTCACTTCATCGATTACCGCATTGGTCACATTTGAGATTAAGATTCTCTACCCCGTGCCTTTGTTGTCGAAGAAATGTAAAAAGTTGTACAATTCCAAACGATCTTTATCCCGTGCTGCAAGCTCTCAATCAACTGTAAGAATTAGTAGATGATACGGTGATGGTGTTAGGCAGTGAAGCCTATGCCGCTACGCTAGTAGCTTATAAATATGCCAAAGATTCAGGGCTGGGGGCAGGACTGGATGGAGTAGTAAATGATATTGGTTTATTCGTAAATCTCAGAAAGCCAAAGAACCTCCAAAGGTTTAAGTCGATCCTCTAAGGTTCAAGTTTGATGCTCTGAAGGTCATGTTTGAACCTAATCAAGTTCGACTTTGAACCTTAAAGGGTTGAAGTTTGATGCTCCAAAGCTCGACATTGAACCAAATTCAATCAAGTTTTAATCTCATGAAGTTCAACTTTTAAGCTCCGAGCATCAGGTTTGAACCTTATCAAGTTCAACTTTAAGCTTCCGAAGGTCAAGGGAGAGGTTAAGAGGTCGGCGGAACGCATACCGCAGGCGATCGCATTAGGGATGAAGCCTATCACCCCAGTATAATTTCAAGAATAATTTCAATTTTTATGCGCCTTATAATTATTTAAGGGCAGCATCACCCATATAATTGATCCTGTAGAATAATGTAGGCAATAAAGTGTTTCAAGGTAAGCAGTCAGAAGGATTACAAACGGCGATCGCCGCCATAGTTTTAACCCTATTAGCAATCATCAGTCTTAATTCTTTTATCATTATCAATCCGGGTGAAGCAGGTGTAATCAGCGTTTTGGGCTCTGCCCGAGATGGAGCTTTACTAGAAGGCATTCATCTCAAGCCACCGGGAATTTCTAAAGTAGATATTTACGATTTGACCGTGCAGAAATTTGAAGTGCCCGCTCAAAGCTCTACAAAGGACTTGCAGGGTTTAACCGCCAGTTTTGCCATTAACTTCCGTCTCGATCCTGTTAAAGTTGTCGAGATTCGCCGCAAGCAAGGTACTTTACAAAATATTGTCTCTAAGATTATTGCCCCTCAAACTCAAGAATCTTTCAAAATTGCCGCCGCCCGCCGCACTGTAGAAGAAGCAATTACTCGCCGTTCCGAATTAAAAACTGATTTTGATGCTGCTTTGAGCGAGCGTTTGGACAAGTATGGAATTATTATTCTCGATACCAGCGTTGTCGATTTGAATTTTTCCCCAGAATTTGCCAAGGCTGTTGAAGAAAAGCAAATTGCCGAACAAAGAGCGCAACGGGCAGTTTATATCGCTCAAGAAGCATCCCAAGAAGCCGAAGCAGATGTTAACCGTGCCAAAGGTCGAGCCGAAGCCCAAAGATTATTAGCTGAAACTCTAAAAGCTCAAGGTGGCGAATTAGTTTTACAAAAAGAAGCGATCGAAGCATGGCGATCGGGTGGGGCTCAAATGCCTAAGGTTTTAGTACTTGGTGGTGATGGCAAAAGCAGTGTCCCTTTCTTATTCAATCTAAACGACGATCCAAAGTTCTAATT
>CAZLKI010000259.1:0-4334 GCA_964560035.1 uncultured Synechococcus sp. | reverse complement strand
GCACAGGCAATGGAATTAGGAGCAGATGCTTTATTAATTAACACCGCGATCGCCCAAGCAATCGATCCTATAACAATGGGCAAAGCTATGGGGATGGCAACCGAAGCGGGCAGAATGGCATATCTATCAGGACGAATTCCAGTCAAGGAATATGCAAGTCCCAGTTCTCCGACCACGGGTAAGATTTCCTAAAACTCGGTATAATAACTGACAACTAAGTTTTACTTTATATTAGGGTTATGGCAGAAAAGTCAGGCAACTTTTTAGGAGGATTTATTTTAGGTACTATAGCGGGTAGTGCTTTGGGCATATTCCTTGGCTCCAAACTAAATAAAATGCTCGACCCAGATACCATCGATACTTCTGACGATGCAAGTGCTACCGCAGAAGAGATTGCAATAAAGACTAAGCGAGGACTAGAACACAAGATTGCTCAACTCAATGCCGCGATCGATGCTGTTAGTCAAGAATTAACTGCTTCTGAAAGTAATGGCAAATCTCCATAGATAGAAAGATTTAATTTTGGCATAATAGATTAATCTAGACATTATTTGGATAAATTATGGATATTATTCTGCAAACAGTACTTACATTTATTAGTATTTACTTGGCTCTACTGTTCATTCGCGTACTTTTGACATGGTTTCCCAATGTTAATTGGTCTAGTCAGCCCTTTTCTGCCCTAAGCCAAGTCACCGATCCTTACTTAAATGTATTTCGCTCGATCATTCCTCCAATGGGCGGCATGGATTTTTCGCCAATGTTGGCATTTTTAGTGTTAAGCTTACTCCAAAGAACTTTGGCTAGTGCTATCGGTAGCTTTTAGTATCAGCTTAAAAATTACAAAAAGAATATGCTTGATTTGAGTGGTAAAACTGCTCTGGTTACAGGAATTGCCAATAATAGATCGATCGCTTGGGGGATTGCCCAACAGTTACATCAAGCGGGAGCTAAGTTAGCCATTACCTACTTGCCTGACGATCGCGATCGCACTTTATCGAAGGTTAAAGCCTTAGTAGAACCTCTTTCTCCCGACCTCTTACTCCCCTGTGATGTCCAGAATGATACCCAAATCGATGAAATGTACGGGGCGATCGCTAAGTCTTGGGGCAAATTAGATATATTAATTCACTGTTTGGCTTTTGCGAAAAAAGAAGAGCTAAGTGGCGAATTTACCGATATTTCCAGAGACGGTTTCAAACTAGCTCTAGACGTAAGTGCCTTTTCACTAATTAGTCTATGTAAAGGTGCCAAACCGTTGATGACCGAGGGTGGAAGCGTAATCACCTTAACCTATATCGGCGGGGTCAAAGTGGTGCCTAACTATAATGTGATGGGTATTGCCAAAGCCGCTTTAGAAATGAATGTTCGTTACTTGGCTCAAGATCTAGGCGCGCAAAATGTTCGAGTTAATGGGATTTCGGCTGGACCAATTAGAACTCTGGCATCGGCGGCGATCGGTGATATTCATAAAATGCTTCATCACGTCCAAGAGGTTTCTCCACTCAAACGATTAGTCAGTCAAGTCGAAGTCGGAAACGTAGCAGCCTTTTTAGCAAGCGATTTATCTAGTGCAATTACTGGACAAATTCTTTATGCTGATTGCGGTTATGAAATAATGGGTGCCTAGATTTGCATGACCGATAAAGGTTTGCCATAGAAAGATAAGTAGATAAAAAAGAGCAGGTTCTTACTCTTTCAAACTATAAGCAAATTTCTCAGCTAATTTCTAATTAAATCGAATCTTTAAACCAAGCTTGTAAACGCTGCCATCCATCTTTTGCTTCTTTCTCACGATAGCTAGGGCGATAGTCAGCAAAGAAAGCATGGGGAGTATCGGGATAGAGGATAATTTCAGATTTTTGATTATTAGCTTTTAAGGCTTTCTGCATTTGCTCGACAGTCAAATTTGGAATTCCTGTATCTGCTCCACCGTAAAGACCGAGGATCGGCGTTTTTAGTTCCGATCCAATATCGATAGGATGCTTAGGAGTTAATGCTGTAGACTCTCCCACTAATCTGCCGTACCATGCCACCCCAGCTTTAACTTTAGGATTGTAGGCAGAATAAAGCCAAACTATGCGTCCACCCCAGCAAAAACCAGTGATCCCCAATCTATCAATATTGCCCTTAGACTTACCCGCCCAATTTACAGTGGCATCAAGATCGGTAAATACTTGACGATCTGGAACTTGACTTACAATTTTACGAATTTCTTCAATATTACTCAGCTTAGTAACATCGCCTTGACGGGCGAACAATTCAGTAGCGATCGCCATATAACCCAATCTTGCCAAACGGCGACAGACATCTTGAATGTGTTCGTGTACGCCGAAAATTTCTTGAACTACTAAAATAACAGGAAAATTTTGACCCGTAGATGGCATTGCTCTGTAAGCAGGAATTTCTTGTTTATCTACAGGAATTTTAACTTCTCCAGCGATTAGACCTTCCGAGTCAGTTTTAATTGTCTGAGCCGAAACAGGAATTGTCGCTAGGGCAAATCCCGCAGAAAGTCCAGAAGCCACTATAAATTGACGGCGAGAAATGGTCATAAGCTTAGGATTAAGGGTTTAAATTAGGCTAACTACAAATTATTTTAGAGGTATTTGTACGGGTAATGTTTTAGAAATACAAAACTAATCAAATATGGATTAAATACAGTCATAATATATGGCTATAAATTACTTTAACAAAGTGACTTTAATGCGTTTATTTATGTTCCATGGTTGGTTCCGTAATTGCTAAGGCGATCGAGTGTTCTTGGCGAACAGCAAGCATTGTCATCAGCAAGTAATCTTATAAACTTATTAAAAAATTTAGGAGCGTGTAATTTGGATAATCGTCATATTCAGTTTTATGATTCCCCCGATAAAGTAGATTTTAGGCAGTTGCAGGAACTATTTAGAATTAGTGCATTTTGGGCAAATGAGAGGAATATTGAGGATTTACAAATAGCGATCGCCAATTCCAACCCAGTGATCACTGTATGGGACGGTAATAGGTTAATCGGTCATGCTCGTGCTACCAGTGATGTGGTTTATCGGGCAACAATTTGGGATGTAGTTATCCATTCAAATTATCGAGGTAGTGGTTTGGGCAGAAAGCTAGTACAGACAGTCTTGGCACATCCCAGAGTTTGTAACGTCGAGCGCGTATATTTGATGACAACCCATCAGCAAGAGTTTTATCAACAAATTGGGTTTGAAACTAACTCCACAACTACTATGGTTTTACATAACGATTGCAATTCAAAGATGGGAGTTTTAATGTCTCATTCAGCAGTATCTAATTAGTGGTTGCAAGTTGGTTTTTAATAAGTTATTTAGAAAATTATTCAGATTAAAAAATAGATTTTTAACGTAGGAATTTAGTGTGAGTATTAGTGAAAGACTTAAGCAAACTATTAGGCAACTAGAGCAATTATCAAAGATTAATCTAATTTCTAATTGGCAGAATAATTTAGATGGATTAGGGCTTGCTTATGAAAAAGTTGATGAAAAAGACAACTTAATTTTTGAGCAAAGTGCATCTGTAATTCATCTAACCCAAACTTGGGAAGTTCCTAAAACTTTATTTAATCTAAAACTAGAAGGTACAACAATTAGATTAAAGCTAGTATGGTGGGCAGCTTTAGTCGAGATATTTATCAACGGTATAAAAGTACAAGAAGGCGATCTATTCGATCAGAAATGTCGGCTGTTGTTAACTAACGATGCTCTAACTAAAGAAGCTCTAACTGAAAAAACTAGAGAAAATCAAAGCTTTAACCTTGAAATTAAGTTAACCTGTCCCAAACACGATCGCGGAGCTTTACAGAAATCAGAAATAATCATCTCTTATCCAGACCAACCATGCGATCCATATAAATTTTCCGAAGAATTAGGTGTTATTTGTGCTTATCTACCTTTACTTGAAAAATATGAATCTCAGTTGGTTCCTATAATTTCAGATTTAGAATTGATTTTTATAGGATCGATTACCGATCGAATATTTAATAAGTTAGCAAATATTAGGCGATCGCTAGTTAACTTGTTATCAAGTTTTTTTTTAGAGCGTAAAATTTATATACTTGGAAATGCCCATATAGATGTGGCTTGGTTGTGGGCAATCTCAGAAACTAAAGAAGTTATAAATCGGACATTTAATGCAGTTTTAGATTTGCAAAAAAACTATCCCGAACTAATTTTTAATCAAACTACAGCCTTGTTTTATGAATGGTTGGAGCAAGAAAATTTAGAGTTATTTACAAGAATTCAAAATAGTGTTAAGCAAAATCAATGGGAATTAACTGGAGGGATGTGGATTGAGCCAGATTGTAATTTACCTAGCGG
>CAZLKI010000258.1:0-4336 GCA_964560035.1 uncultured Synechococcus sp. | reverse complement strand
GCACTACCTGCTGCCAACAACCCAAACGCCCTAAGCTGGCTCTCAACCTCACGTCGCACTGCCACTGCCACAGGACACGTCCACATATGATGCTCCACTCCTGGGCCCAACACCGAACATGCTGCACATGGTGTATTGCGCTGCATGCGCTGGGCCGTAGGAAAGGCATTTAATGCCAAACGCCACGCTGCCTCCTTGTATGTGTTGGCAACTCGCAGGCACCACCACCTAGACAACACAGACTGCACAGCAGGCAACTGTGATCCTGGCTGCATGCCATCTAAAGCTCTAACACTATTCAAAAAAGCTGCATGGCGTGGAGCTATTGCATCGTGCGCAGCCAAACGCTGGAGCTGTGTAGCATCAGCAACGGTGAGGTCAGCCAAATATATGACTCTGGTAGCATCACCGCCTGGCCGCTGCCAACCCAACTCAGCACACAACGTTTCCCGCGCCAAAAGGATATCAGTGGAAGTAACAACAGCCAACTGACTGACAGGCTGCCCAGCAGTCTGAGCTGCTGCTAGGTGTGTACGTGCAGCCACAAGCCATTCTGATGGCACCAACGCTAGCAAATCTTGCACATGCTGACGTGCCAGCTGCCGGTCACCATATTGCGGCCTGCTGCAAAGCCAAGGCCCCCAAACATCCCGCTCGTAAGCTGATCGTTGTGCCGTGAGCCCTGGCAAAGCACACACACGATCCAGTTCAGCTTGCAGCAACACAGCCTGTCCCAATGACTGCAACTTTGGCAGTTGCAGCAAACCAGGAGCAGCAACACTCTCCAAACCAACCACTATGTCTCGTTGCTGCCCAAACCATGACCAAGACTCTGTAGCAACGAACAAAGGGTTCGCCCACAATGGAGCCTCCCAACACAATTCATTCACATCCAGGGGTGTATCCCCAACATGCTTCAAGGGTGGAAGAGCCCGCAGACCCATGGCCATGGTGCGTAACGCACGTGGGAGAGGCACATCGGCTGGGGCAGAGGGAAATATGTGATGTCGTCCGCATAATAATAAACCCCATGGGCTACTGCTAGCTGCCCGAGTGGCGCTGTCAGTTGTGGCAGCCCAACGCCGCCACAGTTCCCTTCCAACAGCAACCCAAGGCGCAGTCCCACCTAGCAGTAACGGCCGTGCTTCCACAGCCCAACGTGACAGCAAATGATGGTGTGTTGGTAACACACCAAAACCACCCATCTTGGGATGCGCTGCCATGCAATCAGCAGGAATACCAGGCGGACGACTCAAACGATCTGTAGGACCCAAGCCTGCATCAATCAACGCCGCTGACCACCGATTGAGCTTTTCTGTAACTGCAGCAGGCAGTTGACATGCAAACTGAGCCGCATACAACAAAGTTGACAAGGCATACGCATTCACAGCGAAGGCACGACCAAAGGCAGACAAGTTGGAAAGGTGGCTGATCCTCTGCATACGTTGTTGCACCTTTTCCAATCTGCTGTCCCAGTCCACAGTGCTGCCGCCTTGGTTGTCAAAAAATACACCCAAGGATTTCGCTGCATCCACTAGCTGCATAGTGCCCAGGTTTTGCTCACCCCCTGCAGCAGCAGCAGTTTGCTGTGGCTGCTGGCCTACCCACAGCAAACGAGTTTTAGCAGGGTTCAAGCGCTGCCCAGACGCCAGCGCAAAATCCTCCATACATGACATGAACGTGGGCACATCATTCAGCGTAAGCAGGAAGACCTCAGCATCGTCAGCATATTGTGTGGCTGCAAGGTGCTGACTAGCTGCCAGTATCCCTATCCCCCGCTGCTTGAGATAACACAATAAAGCTTGGCCCACAAACAGATACAGCAGTGGAGCCAGGGGGCATCCCTGACGCACCCCCGCTTCACATTTATAGAAAGGGCTACAAAAGCCGTTCACAGTAGCACATGTGAACGTGTCGGTAAGCAGCACACGCATCCAAGCCACAAACTCGTCACCAACACCCAGTGTAGCTGCCACCTCACACAAAAATGATCTATCAACAGTGTCGTACGCTTTAGCAAAGTCAGTGAAAACAATGATGGCTGCCCGCAACTCCTCGCGTAGCAGTGCAGGTAACATTTGCAACAACCTGACACTGTCCCCAATGTGCCTATGTTGCAAAAAAGCTGACTGTGCATGGTGCACGATGTCACCTGCAACTACCAGCAGACGGTTAGCAAGCAACTTTGCAAGTATTCTGTAATCATAATTCAGCAGCTGAATTGGCCTGAAGGCCGCTGGGTCAGCTGCATCACCTGCTGGCTTCAAAACTGGCAAAATAACTCCATCCAGAAAACCACTAGGCACACGCTTGGCAACCCCAACAGCAGAATACAACGCAGCCAGCAACGGGGCTATCTGCTGCCGGTACTGCCTAAAAAGTTCCCCTGGGATGCCATCCAAACCAGGAGCTTTGCCAGGGGCAGTTTGAGAGATGGCGGTGATGACCTCTGTGACTGACACAGAAACAGCCCCCAAACGGGCTGCTGCTGCTGCATTAAGACGCTGCGAATGCTGCGCCACCGCTTGCAAAACAGCCTGCCGCTGCGTTGGCTGCACATGAGGTGTGACAGTCAGGTCAGCATAACGCTTGCCAATGATGCGAGCGAGGCTCACACCATCTCTCACCAAATGGCCACTGCCTGGAGCACGAAGTCCAGAGATGTAGGTTGCACCCTTCGGAGGTCGCAGGACGCGAGTCATGGCAGGGCCAGGCCTCTCACCCTGATGCACCCACTGTTGTCGGCGCCGCTCGCGCTGTACTGACTCCTCCTGCTGCTGGATCTGAGCAAGCTGCGTCCTGGCTGTCACCAGTGAAGCCAGTGTTGCTGGCACCGCTGCATCGCTGCAAGAATTCAGCTGTTGGTGTGCAAATTGCACGGCTGCAGCTGCTGCTGCTCGTTGGGCTGCTGGCGGCTGAGCTGCTTGTCGCTGGCGTGCCACCTGGTTCAGCTCAAGCACTTTGGATTGCAATTGCTGCTTGAAAGCAGGCCACCACTGGTCCACCACTGTAGCTGCATTTGCTGGCGGTTGCTGAGCTGCCAGCCAGGAACGCATTGCTGCACGGCAATCCTCGTCTGACTGGAAAGACAAACGCAGCCGGTGCAGGCCAGGCCCCAAGGCCCCAGGCCCACGCGGCACCAGCTGTGCGACCACAGCCCAGTGATCGCTGAGTGCTGCCTGCCTGTCTGCATGTCTGCATGCCACCAGTTGTGGCAGCATTGCCCGTGCAACATAAATTCTGTCAATACGTGAGGCTGCATCTGCACGCACAAATGTAAAGGCGCGGCGCACAGGATGGCGTGCACGCCAGGCATCGCACATGCCAGGCATGTGTTGAGCCCATGCTGCTGCTGGCACTGAATCCCTTGAAGCAGTGCGCTGCTGCTGCTGCGGCTGATGCTGTTGCTGCAGCCCTTGCTGATGTTGCGGCTGCTGCTGTACTACAACAGGTGCGTGCCCATTCCTGCGGTCCAGCCCTGTGTCTGAGACAAAGTTGAAATCTCCCAAGACAACCAACCCTGTGGAAGGGTGCTGCGTTTGCTGCTGGTATAGCTGCCGCAAAGGGCCACTGATTATGGCTGCATTTGCGCTGTAATCAGAGGCATGCATGTACACCCCTACCACATCAAACTTCTGACCGGCCCACTCCAGCGGCAGCCTCAACAAGCGGCCCTGTGCAGGGCCGCTTGTCGGTGCAAAAGGATCCCCCCGCACTTGCACCACGCCGCTGGCCAACAGGCTGCTGCGAATCATCACTGCCACACCAGCCCGTGACCGGTCTTGGCCAGGGAGTGCAACACACCAATAAGACAACCATCCCCGAATTTGTAACCTGCGCTGCACTGTTGGTCTGTCTACAAAGCTGACATGTGTGTCCACGGCCGCCACAATGTCAAGGCCCAGCGCACGCCAGTGTTCACTGAGCTCCGGCAGTTTCGCTGCTAGGCCATTGACGTTGTGGAGGCCTAAACGCAGTGTTGGGCCTCTAGACATTGATGGTTGGCATGGCTGCCATCACCAGGTCGCGAGCAGCTGCGGACTGGTGTGACAGGGGAAGCCCAACAGGCTCCCTGCTGCTGGTGATGTCTGGTGCTGAGGGCGGCAGCTGCTGAACCAGCTGCTGTGCTGCTGCCGCGTCCGCACACTTGGTGGCAGGCTGCGGCGCCTCCTCAGTTGCC
Organism: uncultured Synechococcus sp.; assembly: GCA_964560035.1. Classification (GTDB taxonomy): domain Bacteria; phylum Cyanobacteriota; class Cyanobacteriia; order Pseudanabaenales; family Pseudanabaenaceae; genus PCC-7502. The sequence continues at coordinate 156 of CAZLKI010000258.1, read as the reverse complement.
TCTGTCATGGCAGTGTTGCCATCCAGAGGCTGTTGAATCTTCCTGGGTGGCGAGCAGCCACGGGTCAGGTTCGCCCCAGAGCGCTTGCAATCGCGCTTGTTGCGTTGTTGCTTGGACTGCTTGGACTGCTGTTGTTGCTGCTTCTGCTAATGAGGG